>JAFGRH010000059.1 GCA_016935265.1 Candidatus Woesearchaeota archaeon
GCGAGGAAAGCCTCATGACATTCCCGTTGAGAAGGTTTTTCAGCCCGTCGGGGAACCTTGAGCGGTTGTATTTTGTGCCGAAAAAAACCACTGACTTGAGGTTTCCTGACTCAACGTACTTCAGCACCTCGCTGAAGTCATCAGGGGCAGCTTCAGAAGCCTCGTCTATGAGAAATATTGTTCCTGAGGGAAGCTTTCCAAAAACCTTTCCGAATAAGCTTGCCCCTTTCAGCAGCTTTTCAATGTCTATCTTTTCTGAGTGCGTATGGCTGTAGTAGACGAGCTTCTCCTCGCCTTTGAAATGCCTTATTATCCTCTTGAGCAAAGTGGTCTTGCCGCTTCCAAAAGGCGCCTCGACAAACATTACAGCGCCTTCCTCAATCTTGTTTATTATCGGCTCAACCTTATACCCGACAACTTCGTCGTGGAATGCTGCGGGCTTTATGCTGAACGGGTTTGAGTGAAATCCTTCCTTCCTGAACCATGCCTCTTCAAGCTTCATTTCCTAAGCGCCTCTTTGAGATGCTTTTCATCCAGCTCATTTATCCTGTTCTTTTCAGCATATTCGCCTACCTTAACGCAATTCGCAATAAAATCCGCCACACTTTTGGATGATTTATAAATTTTTTTGACAATCTCATCGGAAACAGGCCAGCCGAACCTCTGGTGGGCAATCTCAACCGCTTCCGCAGGAGTTGGCTTCGGCACTTTAACGACCCTGCCGCCTATCCTGTCCTTAATGCTCTTCGGAAGCTTTGACTTTGCATAGCTTTCCCCTGTGAATATTATCGAAGCCATGTAGTTGTGGTCAAAGAAGTACTGCAAAACAGTAATGTTTCGCTTTGAAAGCTCAGTTACATTATCCGCCAAAAGCACCATGTTCTTCGGATTAAGCCTCATGAGCCTTCCGAAAATTCCGTAGCGCTTCTGCATTATCTCCTCAATGTTAAAGCTTTTTACATTGCTGCAGTCAACATAAATGACGCGCTTCTTTCCCTTAAACCTGCTTATCATTGCCTGCAGAAGGGTTGTCTTCCCGCTTCCTTTCCTTCCCTCGACAAAAACAATGCTGCCTGCCTGAACGCGGTACGTAAGCTCCTTAATAACCTCATCAAAGCCGGTTATCTTATTCATTATCGTGCGCCTTATCCCTGTAGTAGTCAGAAAGCTCGTAATATTTCTGGGCCTTGTCGTCGTCTCCCTTATCGTGCGCCCTGACTGCCTTCTTGTGGTATGAGCGGGCTTTCTTCAGGTCCTTCTCAGGGCTATCCTTCCTGCCTGAGAATATCAGGACAACAATCATTATCAGTACAACAACCGAGAAAGCCTTCGCGGCAAGCCCCATGCCCTTGACAGAGGAGAAAAGCTTTGTTGTGTACTCTCCTGCAACTGCAAAGCCGGTAAGCTCAGGCTCCTCAGGTATTACTGTCAGGTTTATTTCCTGCGGCGTCATCTGGACAGAAGAGGCACGAGAGACGTTGCATTCTGAAAAGTCGCCGACAAAGCACCTGCAGTCCTCTGTTCCTTCGTCGTAATAGCAGTCAAACCAGTAGCCGTCGTCAGCCTTCTGGCACTCAAACACCATGCCGCAGTAGTCGTCCATCTCTGTTGCGAGAGCGGACATAGACAAGAGTATAAAGATCACAGTAAAGATTATCACTCTTTTTTGCATAACCCTGCCCTGACAAAGCTCATATAAAATGTTTACTGTTTTTTCGCTACTTTAGAATAGATGCAAGGTCCTGAAAAACAGAAACGTTTAAAGGCGGTTCCTGATTAGCCAGAACCATGGACTACTCAGAATATGTAAGAAGCCAGGTATCGGCGGAACAGTGGAAGATAGTAGAGGGAACGGGAATAAATCTGGACTCAAAAGTCTGCTCAGCCCTATGGCCTGGTTACGTTAACCTTGAAAAGAGAAGCGAAAAAGAAGTTCCTTTCCTTCTTGACCAGTTGTCAGAATATGCAAATCCGAGGGTGCTTGACGCTGCTCTCGGGTCAGGAGCAACAACAATAAGCCTGAAACTGGCAGGAATAGAAGACGTTATTTCAAATGACCTGGATGAAGATTTTATAACAGTTGCAATAGAAGAGGCAGGGAAAAGGGGAGTTAATTTAGACACTTTTTCCTATGACTGGAGGGAACTTGACAAGAGCTCATTAGGAAAATTCGATGCCATACTTTGCCTCGGGAATTCCCTGACATACCTTTTTAAGCATGATGACCTCATTAAGAGCCTGCGAAATTTCAGGGGGCTTTTGAAGCCAGAAGGAAAGCTGATAATAGATGAAAGGAACTACAGGCAAACCCTTGAGGGGAAATTCAAGAATACAGGTGAGATTGTTTACTGCGGAAAACAAGAAGCTGAAGTAAAGCCTATTTACATAAAAGAGAGCATGATGATCTTTGAGTTTGGAGGTAAGGGACAAAAAGGGTACTTTGTTGCAAATCCTTTCTTAATAGAGCCCATGCACGCTCTGCTCAAAGAATCAGGCTTCAATGAAATAACAGCATACGGCGATTACAAGGCTGATTTCAGGCCTGAAGAGCCGGAGTTCATCACTTATGTCTGCAAGGAATCAAGATAATCATTCCTTAGCTTAAACCCTTTCTCTTTGGAAATCTTCTCTACTGCCTTGCTTATGCTGCTGCCGTACTGCGCTGCGAGCTTCTTCCTGAAGGCGAACTCTTTTGGAACGCCAAGCTCAACTGCAGCTTCCCTCAGTATTATTTTCTTTTCCGTGCTGCTGATTTTCCACTCGCCTGGTATCTGCATGGCTGCTGTTATGAGCTCGTCATCAAGGAAAGGTGTGAGCAATTTTACATTCTCAGCAGCTGAAATTGCTGCTTCCCTCTGCAGGTCACGCTTCCATATAGCTTTAAGCCCGCGCCAGCACTCCTCGTTAACATTGCTTGCCTCTTTGTGCCTGTGGTAGCCCGCAAAAATCTCCTCTGAGCCTAAGCCCGAAAAAAGTGATGTATCGCCGTTTTTCTTTGCGAGGTCAATCGCCGCAAACTCTACTGTTGCGACTTCTGAATTTACAACGTCCTTCAGAGGAAGGATTTTCACTGCCTTCTTCAGAAATGAGTCAATTTCATTCAAAGTCAGCTCCTTTTTGACAAGGTTAAGGCCAAGCTGCTTGGCTATTTCTTCTGCCGCCTCAATGTCCTTTGAGCCCCTGATTCCGACAGTGTAGCAGTTAAACTCCTTCCCAAGGCTTTTGCAGATGGCTGCAATCACAGTGCTGTCAACCCCGCCTGAGAAGAGTATGCCGAATTTTTCTGCTGTGAGCTTTTCAACTGCTAACGTGAGCTTTTCTTTCAGCAGCCTTATTGCCTCTGCCCTGTCGCTGATGACCGTGCCTTTAGAAAGGCTGTCGATATGAGCTTTCCATTCAGATTCAGAGCTTTTAAGTATCTCCATAAAAGCCGCTAACTCCAGAAAATATTTAAATGTGCCCTAAATTCCCGCTCTGCATGGCAAAGAAGGCAAAGGCAGGAGAGAGCAAGGGCGAGATGATAGGCTTCCATAAGGGCTCGCTTTCAGTGCTCTCAAAGGAAAGGGAAGAGATGCTCAGGATTCTCGGCATAGTTGAACAGCTTATGCAGATGCACATAGGAGAGCTGCAAAAGCTCGGCATTGACTTAACCAAGGAAGTTGAGAAGTCAAAGCAGCGCATTCAGAAGAAGCCTCCGATAGAGGAGCTTCTGTGAGCATGGATTATTCTTTTTCAGCAAAAGGGCACAAGAACATTCTGGCGACGCATGCTTCAACAATAGAGTTCACTAAGGACAGCGAGCTTACTCTTGAAGGAGACTGCATAGCGGCAGTTGAAGCTGATTTCTCGCTTGAAGAGCTTCAGAAGTTCCTGAAGTATGGGAAAATCAGGGTCATCATAGAGGCAGGAAGCGAGAAGGAGGAAATAACAGCCGTTCCAAATCCCTCTTTCAGCAGCAGCAAGGAAATGGTAATAAGGAAGAGCGACTTCACCTCAGAAAGGACATTTGCGATAAGGGCAAACAGGGCAGCTTCTGACCTGGGAAGAGGGCTTGCAGATGCACTGAAAAAAGGCGCAGATGTAAGCATAAAAATCACCACTCTTCAATAGTAAAAAAAGAAAGATTTATAAAGGGGAGAATGGTCATAGGCCCTATGCAAACACCTGCTGAAGGTATGCGAAAACTTGAGGAAATAGTCTGGGGCAGCCAGAAGGCTACTGAAAAAGAGATACAATACGCAGTTGATACTGTATTCTTCAGCGGAGACCTTGAGAAAAGCACAGCCAGCCTGACGGAAGAAAAAGAGGACATACCTAAAGAGCTGGTAGAAAAAGAGCTCGGCTCAGAGGTTATTGACGCTTACAAATACGTTTTCGAAAAGCTGGAAGGACAGCTAAGGGACTGCGGCAATCCGAAGACAAGGCACGCCTACGACCCTGCTTTCTACGCTAAAAAGCTCGGAGTGCCTGTAAAGTGCATAAAAGAAATCCTCTATCATGACATACCTGAAGAGGTAAGCAAAACCCTGGGGGAATCAGGCAACGTTCTCATGGAAATAGAGAGGATTGAAGCAGAAAAAGAAAAGGAATTTCCTGAAAAAGAGCGGCCCGAGAGCGTGGGCATAAGGGAAACAGTAACAATGCTGACAAAGTTCTATGAAATACTTTTCAACCAGCTCGGAATCAAAAAAAGCACGAAAATGGGCAAGCAGAGATTCCTGAGAGAAATAGGAGATATCCAGGAAAAACTGGAGGGAAGGGGAATTGATTTCTTCACGCCGTACATATCAGAGGTAAGGGAGCAGGTTGAGCAAGCAAATAACAGCATTATTGAAAGGAACGGAAGGGAATACATCGTATTTGAAAACCTAAAGAAAGCGCTTTTCCCGAGATTCATAGAAAACATAGTTGCGGATGCAGAGAGGCGTCGCCTTAATGGGGAAGAGGACTATGGCTCTGTTATCTGTGCAAGGCTGCTTGAGCAGTTTGACAATGCAAGAACGCTTGCTGTTGACAGGCCTGACGCAGAAGACTCGCTTTACAAATTCGCTGTGGAGATACCGATATTTGAGGCGTACAGCAAAAATCTCGAGAATGAGGGCATCGCAAACAACCACATAAACGTCCTGATTGCAGCGCTGAAAATTGCTGTAGTTAAAAGCCTGGACGAAAGGGCAGAAGCCACAAAGCTGTTCAAATACTCTGCGTACACCACAAGCCAGCAGTATTTCCGCCACAGAAAAGAGGAGTTTATGGAAACATTCAGGATAGAATTTGAAAGAAACGATTACCCCGGAGGTAAGTTCGTCCTGAAAGGAGCGCTTAAGGCTGCTGATTGAAATGGTTGATATGAAACCTGAGGAAGACGGAAGGCAGGACGTAATCTCAGAGCTTGAGTTCCTTGCAGGCCAGCACGCAATTCTTACTTTCACCCCTGAAAAGCCTACAGAAATACTTGCAGAAGAACTTTATGAAAGGGACGGTGAGCTGCAGTATAACCTAGAAAACCTCAGCATAGCAGAGTACAACGAAATGCTGAAGCTGGAAAAGAGCCTGAAAGCTGCTCTTCTTAAACCAGGGCACGTCAGCGTAATAGGAGAAGAGGAAAGGAAAAAACTGCCTGAAGAGCTCATAAGGAAAATAAACCTTTACGCAAGAAAGGGAAAGTCTGTCCTTGACCTGAGCGGGAAAAGATATGTTGTAATGGCAGACCTTGAAAAGGAAAGGTTCACAGAAGTTGTTAAATTTCTCAAGGATAAGCAAGTTCCTGAAGAATTTATCAGGAGGATGCTCCCGCGCGCTTTCGGGGAAAGGATACAGGAGCAAAGCCTTGAAACAGTTCTGCAAAATTTCAAAGCCGTAAAAAACAGGCTGAGCCCAGAGGATTTGGACGAGTTTTACAGAATATACGAAGAGAAGATAGAGCATCACGACAGGGAAAAGCTAAGGGACAGCGTAGAGTGCCTTGAAAGCATGATAGAAGGCAGCCCGGACTTTGGAATGATTGAGCAGGCGCCGTTTGACATATTCTATGTGCATAATAAACAAAATTTCCCTGCAAAATGGAGCACTGCGAGCTGCTATTCTATAGACGACAAGATGAAGGCGCCTGTAACAATAGACTTACTGCAGTTTGACAAAATATTCGCCATATGGTTCATGAAAAGCCTGGTGAAAAGAGACTACGCCAGCATTGCAAAAGGTGCCGGCGGCAAATTCATAAAACTGAAAATGGACGGGCGAAGGGGCATGGTGAAGCAGGTCGGGAACAATGTGGTGATGGTAACTGTGCCGGAAAGTTACTCTGATGCGGGCATGGAAAGGGCAGAGGGAATGGCAGAGAGAAGCCTTAAGGAACTCGAGAAACCGTTTGAAATTGATTTCATACCCTACCATCTTTCAATACCGGCTGGCTACATGCCAATACTGGGCAGGCTGAGCCAGCGGCAGAAAAAAAGGGAACGCGCAGAAAATAGAATCACTGAGCTTTTCGGGAAGAGCCTGCTAAAGCCGGCTGAAGAGCGGATGAAATCAGAGGACCACACAAAGGACGAAGAAAAGCCCTACTACAACGGAATCCACACCACCCTCTTTTATCCGTTTAAGAGCCCTGAAAGGAAAAGGGCGATAGCAGAAATACAAAGCTTTACCTGGCTTGGCTACATAGACCAGTCAGAGGAAGGCAGGGCTCCGCACGACCCTTACAAGGAGAACAGATACCAGCTAAAAGGGAAAAAAGGCGAGCTTGTAGAAATACCTGAGCTTTTCCCTACAAAATTGGGTGAAGAAGGTGTAGACAAAAGAAATGAATATTATTTAAGGGCGCTTCAAAGGCAGATAAAAGAATTCAAAGAGCTGCTCGAAGATAAGAAAGAAAGATTTCTTGAAGAAAACCCGAATTATGACCCGAAAGACCGCTTTGTAGATCTTGTATGCGCCTACGCCGAACACATTACAGACCCTAACGCCTCAGGGGAACTAAAGACAGGGCTTAAGAAGGAAGTTCTTCCGCTCCTTTTCGAGCTTCCAGTTGCATACATGATGGGCGCGAACATCCACAACCTGTCTGAGAGAAAGGCGAATCTTGAAAAAATGAAAAGCGAGCTTGACCTGGGAATGAAATTTGCAGGATACAAATTCGAAAAAAAAGTGCTGGATGAATATGATAAAAGCTTCAGCAGAAGCGCCAGGCAGAACCTTTTTGACCTTAGCGAGGTACTTGCATCCGAGCTTTACAAAAAAACGGCTGCTTCTGATGATGAAACAAGGCTAAAAAGGTTTATCCTGTCCAGCGTTGTTTCAAGGCTTATTGAAGACATGGGGCAAGGAGAGAAAAAAGACCCTGAAA
>JAFGRH010000060.1 GCA_016935265.1 Candidatus Woesearchaeota archaeon
TACTCTCTAGCGAGAAATGCCATCGCTCCCTCCTTGATGGCATGCGCTATCTCCTGCATCTTTTTATCTCCAGAAGGCGCCTTCATAACAGACAAAGCAAGGTACAGTGTAAACAGCAACCCCAGAACTCCGGCTACGAAAGCAAAGATAATTACATCCATTTATAATCACCCCAACATTATTGTCAGAAAAAGCTGGACGGGGAGTATTTAAAGGTTTCTATAAGAATTCCTCCCTGAGAGGGTCTTGGCTAGCCTGCTGAGATGGGCTGTAGAAATCCTTAACTGCGCCCTTGGCTTTTGCAACGGTCTCTGAGCCCCTTCTCATATCCCCGTTAAAAGTAAGGTAAACAGCAATGGAATCAGAGGGAAACCTCTTCGGAGAAAAGGACTGGTGAATCGATGCAAAGGTTCTTGGGCTGTCTGCGTTGTCAGCAATGAAAAGGAATAATTTATCGCCAATTGAGCCCTGGTTAACAGGGTTTGCTATAAGGGTGTAAGCGGCAGCCCTTGCCCCTCCAACTGGCTGGCGGGTAAGCATTACGCCAACAACCTTACCGTTGTCGTATTTGTATTCGCCGCAGGAATCACCAAGCCCGATAACTATGCCATAGCTGGCTAATTCAGTAATAAGATCATCCACTTTCCTGTCTGCTACCGACGCTGTTGGAATGAAAAAACTGTCAAGTGTCAATGCCATTCTGTTCGGAGTCAGAAGACCCTTTTTAAAGTTTACTTCTTTGCCTTGCCCTGCGCTGCCATTTCTGCAAGAGTCCTCTTTACTTCTGCTGCTTTTGCGAGGTAGTAGTGCCTTTTCGGCTTCATTTTGCTGTCGAACTCGTATACAAGGGGGGTGCAGTATGGAACCGCAAACTTCAGGATTTGCTTTTCAGAAAGGCAGTCTATTTTTTTGATGAGGGAGCGTAAGCTGTTGCCGCTGGCTACGACGAGAACTTTCTTGCCTGACTTTATTGCAGGGACTATTTCCCTATTCCAGTAGGGAATGGTGCGCTTGTATGTGTCTGCGAGTGACTCTCTGAGCGGCAGGTATTTCCTGGGAACGCTTTTGTAAGTTTTTGCAATCTGCTTGTACCGCTTATCCTCCTTCGAAAGAGCCGGCGGCCTTACAGAGTAGCTTCTCCTCCAGAGAAGGACCTGCTTCTCGCCGTATTTTTTTGCAGTTGCTGCCTTGTTCAGCCCTATCAGTGCGCCGTAATGCCTTTCGTTAAGCCTCCATGTTTTCTTGACAGGAATCTTCAGGCGAAGCTTGCCAAGGATTATTTGCAGGGTCTTAAGAGTCCGCCTGTGAAGGTTTGTGAAAACAATGTCAAAAGTATATCCTTTTTTCTTGAGGGCGAGAGCGGATATCCTCGCTTCGGAAATGCCTTTTTTCGTTAAGGGCGGGTCATACCACCCTGTGAAGAGGTTCTTTTTGTTCCAGAGGCTTTCGCCGTGCCTTACGAAGACCACTTTGTAGGCCATGGGTAATTATTCGCGAGAACGGTTTATATAGTTTGCTGTTGGGTCAATTCTGATAGCTGAAGACTGAGGAAGAGTTAAAGCAGTAATGCTTTAGTGCATCTTCTGAATGAACTGACTTGTCTCCGTGAAACTGGTGCAGCTGAGAAGCCTCAAGGCAGGGCATGCACAGTAATGTTTCTTTATTCGCAGCATTGTTCCAGAGAGCTTCAATGCATGCAGAGGCAAATTTTACGTAGTGCCTTGTAACTGATTTTGAGTGCGATATGATTCCCTCAACGCTGTTTGTAAGGTTTGATGCCAGCTCAACCTCGCCTGTCCTCAGCAGTATGTCAAGAAGGGTGAGCTTTGGGGGAAGAGCGCCGTAATAAAAAGAAGCTGCTTCGCTTTGCGCCTTAGCTTCGCTGTAATCTCCTATGTGAAGGTTAACTATGCTTGTCAGGTGCATCGCCTGTGAAACCCTTTCTTCAGAATCCACCTCACTGACAATGTTATCTCCTGCACCCATAGCAGATTCAAAAAAAACCTTTGCCCTTTTAAGAAGATTCCTGTCTTCTTTTCCTTTAGAAAGCATTCTCTCGTATTCAAGCAGCATAAATGAGCCGTTAAAAAAGGTGATGAAATATTCAAGTTCCTCAGGTGGGGCATCATAATTGAATAGGTAAAGCCCTTCCAGATTGCGGTCTGTCCTTTCCCAAATATCCTGAAGGCTGCTGCCGTGGACTTCAGGCATTGTAAAGTAGTCCTGAAGGTCGTTTGCTTCATCTAAAATGAGGCTGAGATCCATTTTAGCGGGATAGGTGTTCAAAATGTTTATTTAAATTTTATCAGAAATTCTTTCCTGAGTATTTTGCCTTCTTTCCCAGCTCTTCCTCAATCCTGAGGAGCTGGTTGTACTTCGCGGTGCGCTCACCCCTGCAGGGGGCGCCTGACTTTATCTGACCGCAGCCGAGCGCAACAGAAAGGTCTGCTATAAAAGAATCTTCTGTCTCGCCTGAGCGGTGGCTTACCATTACTTTCCAGCTGTTTTTCATTGCGAGCCTTGCTGCCTCTATTGCTTCTGTCACTGTTCCTATCTGGTTTACCTTAAGGAGCAGGCAGTTGCAGGAATTTTTTGATATTGCCCTGCTGATTCTTTTTTCGTTTGTTACGAGAAGGTCATCCCCGACTATCTGGATGCCTGCTGCTGCTGTCAGCTTTGCAAAGGCATCGAAGTCATCCTGATCGAAAGGGTCTTCAAGCGATATCACAGGATATTTTCTTATGAGAGCAGAGTAATAATTCTGCAGCTCGTTGGCAAGGTATTTTTCCCTGCCGAGAATGTAGAATCCTTTGCTGAAGAACTCTGAGGCTGCTGCGTCTATTGCGAACTTCATCTTGCTTGCGTAGCCTGCTTTTTCCACTGCCTCTGTTAAAAGGTCCAATGCCTGCTCTGCTGTTGCGATTGGGGGAGCAAATCCTCCCTCATCGCCGACATGCGTGGCTGATTTTCCGTATTTCTTCGCTATGACCTCTTTCAGGACGTGGTAAGTTTCTGCAGCCATCCTTATTGCCTCATTGAAAGAGGCTGCTTTTACAGGCGCTATCATGAATTCCTGCAGTGCAAGCTTTCCTTCCGCGTGCCTCCCGCCGTTAATCACGTTGCAGAAAGGCACCGGCAATAACAGCTGCTTGTTGCTAGCTATTTTTGCAAGGTAAGCGTAAAGCGGAATATTGGTGGCAGAAGCTGCAGCCTTTGCGGTTGCCATGCTCACGGCAAGTATTGCATTCGCTCCAAGATTTTTCTTGTTGGGCGTGCCGTCAAGCTCAAGCATTTTGCTGTCAAGCTCTCTTTGCTCGCGGCAGTCCATGCCGTCTATCTTCCTTCCGATGCGGTGGACGTTCTCAACCGCTTTCAGAACACCTTTTCCCAAATATCTTTTTTCTTTATCGCGCAATTCCAGAGCCTCGTGCTTTCCGGTTGACGCGCCGCTGGGAACAATTGCAGTTGCAGAAATGCCGCCGGCAAAAACCTCTGCCTCCACAGTCGGATTGCCCCGTGAATCAAGAACTTCTCTCGCAACCACTTTTTTTATGCTGAAATCAGGCATTAAGATAAAAAGGGTAGAATTAGTTTATAAGTTTTTGGATTCGCTCAGCTTGCCTACGGCTTCACATCAGAGCTTGCCGGGCCTGACTACCTCAAATCTTTTTCTTCCTTTTAAAGCA
>JAFGRH010000061.1 GCA_016935265.1 Candidatus Woesearchaeota archaeon
AAAAAGCTCAGGCATAGTGGTGGAAAGCGCCATTATTATGAAGCCGATGACGAACGCCTTAACTTTAAGCTCAGAAGTAATCTTTGTAAGAGCTTTCACAACCCAGCCGCCGCTCTTAACCATAACCAATACTGCTAATGCAAACAGTGCGAAGTTGAGGAGCAGGGACATGAGTGAATTTCAGGAAAATGGCTATATAAGAATTTCGGTTGGATTTACGGTTTATTCGGAATTTCTCACAGGACACTGGACAACCCTGTGTGAGCTATATAAACGCTGCTCGCTCAGGGAACACGCAGACCGCCCAAATAATGGCTTTTGCTCAAGAGCAAAACCCATTTACGGCAGTCTGCTAAACGTCCCCTTCGCTACAACCGAGATTTCTCAACCAGATGTGAGAAATGTCAGAAACCGAAGGTTTCTGATCATGCTCAGAAATGCAAAGCATTTCTGACATCTCAACAGCTGATTGGGATTTCAGAGGTCTGAAGATGAGAATAGTTTTAAAAAAGGGTAAACAAAGGCAATTAATTCTTGATGCAATTAAAAAAGCTGGTTCTGAAAGAAAGCTTTCTAAAATAACTGGCGTTTCAACTGGTGCTATTTACAGGTACAAATTCGAACATACTTACATCTCGGAGGATAATCTGAAAAGGGTTCTGAGATACTTGCGAAAGAATTATTGTAAAGACGATATAAAAACTTCTTTGGATGATAATTGGGGGCAAAAAAAGGGCGGGGCGATATTAATTGAGAAGAAAAGAAAGGATGGAACTCTACCACTAACCATTGAAAAGCTTAAAAGAGCAAGCTCAGAAAGGATGAAGAACTGGCATAAGATAATGAAAAAAGACTTGTTAGAATATCACATAATGCAATATGAAAGATTTAAGAAAATTGGAAAGCGAACTATTGATTGTAAAGGAGTCAAAGTCAGGAATTGGTTGGAAAAGCAGATAGCTGACTTTTTGCATTACAACGGTATTAATTTTGATTATGAACCCTGTCTTATTATTGGCAAAAAAGCTTATTTCCCAGATTTTAAAGTGGGCAAACTGCTCATTGAAGCAACATGCTGGAGCCACCCTACAAAGACCAAGCTTGATTATTTAGAAACTAAAGTAAGTGCCTACAAGAGAGCTGGTTATGAAGTGGTCTTCTTCATACCTGAAACCCACAGAAAGTTTTATAAACAAATCGAAAGCACAGTCATCTCAGACCTTCATTATTTAAGAAGGCTAGTTGCCCCGGTAGCTTAGACGCCGGGAAACGGCGGAGCAACAGGTAGAGCGTGCGAGCAAAAGCCACGAAGCTGTTAACTTGCTAGCAGGCACCGCAAATCCTTTTTAACGTTGTTAAGAGGAGTAGATGGTCACCAGTTCGAGTCTGGTCCGGGGCGCTTTTCTTTTATTTGAAGCAAAAAAATAAGAACAAACCTTTATAAACCAGTTAGGAACACAAATCTGTTTGAGGGCCCGTAACTCAGCCTGGTTAGAGTGCTGCTCTGATAAATCTAAGCCGCGGCTTTGATTCCTGAAACCCGCGGTTTCAGACAGGCAGAAGTCCTGTGTTCGAATCACAGCGGGCCCATGCATTCTTTCCGAAAAGGTTAAATAGTCCTGATGGAACCTTAGCTGTATGAAAAAGAGGCGAAAGGCAGAAAAAAAGAGCACGAACAAGCTTCTGTACTGGACGCCAAGAGTGCTCGGGATTGCTATGGTTCTGTTCATCAGCCTTTTCGCGCTTGATGTGTTCGGTCAAGGTGTTGGCGTCTGGATGACACTGGCTGCCTTGCTCATACACTTAGTGCCGACTTACCTCTTGGTTATAGCGCTTCTTGTTGCGTGGAAGCGGGAAAAGATAGGGGCGATAATATATTTGCTCCTTGCCCTTGGCTACATAATACTGAGCGGCGGAAGGCAGCATTTTACAGCTTACCTTTTCATAACAGTGCCGCTGCTCATAACAGGCGTTCTTTTTGCGCTGCAGAAGAATAAGAAGTAAGTTCTGGCAATAAAATATTTAAAAAAGCATAGTATCCACTGCTTTAGGTTTTTCTGATCGGAGGTGATTGGGATGGAAGATTATTCATTGCCGGAGCTGCCTTACGGCTATGGCGAGCTTGAGCCGTACATGTCAGAGGAACAGCTCAGAGTGCATCACGACAAGCACCACAAGGCTTACGTGGACGGGGCGAATGCGATAATTAAGAAGTTAGCTGATGCAAGGAAGTCAGGGGAGATGCCGGACATGAAGTCAGCATTGAAGTCATTATCGTGGAATGTTGGCGGGCATGTGCTGCACTCACTTTTCTGGAAGAATCTTGCTCCAAAAGGCGGGAAGATGGGCGGGGCGCTTGCCGAGGCGATAAAGAAGGAGTTCGGAAGCGAGGAGCGTTTCAAAGCGGAGTTTAATGAGACTGCAAAAAGCATTGAGGGCTCTGGCTGGGCTGCGCTTGCCTTCTGCAGGAAGTCAAAGAGGATGTTTCTGATGCAGATAGAGAAGCACAACACGAATATGTATCCCGGATTTGAGATAATTATGGTCCTGGACATGTTCGAGCACGCATACTACATCGACCACAGGAACGACAAGGCAAAGTTCATCGAGAACTTCTGGAAGATAGTGAACTGGGAGGAAGTCGGCAGGCGATTTGAGGGATGAAGGATAACAAGATTGCAGTAGAGCAGTTAAGTGCAAATCAGGTTGTGAACCTTGCGCTGGATACGATTAAGCTTGGGAAGCAGGCGCTGGTTTTTGTCAATACGAGACCTTCTGCCGAGAAGAACGCAGAGGAGATAGCAAGGGAGATTAAAGAGAAAAAGCAGCCAATGCTTGCGCAGAAAGCGCTGAAAGCGCTGTCAAAGCCGACAAAGCAGTGCGAGAGGCTCTCGAAGTGCATAGAAAAAGGGATTGCCTTCCACCACTCAGGTCTTGTCGCAGAGCAGCGAGAGCTCATAGAGGACAATTTCAGGGCGGGCAGCATAAAGATTATCTGCTGCACGCCCTCGCTTGCAATGGGTGTTGACTTGCCTGCCTACAGGGCGATTATAAGGGATTTGAGAAGGTACGGAAACAGGGGGCTTGACTGGATACCTGTGCTTGAATACCTGCAGTTCGCAGGCAGGGCAGGGCGCCCGAAGTTTGACAAGGAGGGGCAGGCGATAATAGTTGTGGGAAGCGGCGTTGAGAAAAAAGAGGTTCATGAGAGGTATATTCTTGGCGAGCCTGAGGAAATTTACTCAAAGCTTGCAGTCGAGCCCGTGCTACGAACGTATGTTCTTTCACTTATAGCGACGAGATTCGTAAGGACAAAAAAAGAGCTTGTGGGCTTCTTCGAAAAGACTTTCTGGGCGCACCAGTTTGAGGAAATGAACAAGCTTGAGGCAATAATAGACAAGATGCTCGCCCTGCTTGAGGAGTGGGAGTTCATAAAAGGCAGCAGCAACGAGTTTGTTTCGGCTGACGAGATTGGAAAGGACGGCGAGCTGAGGGCGACAGTTATCGGGAAAAGGGTTGCAGAGCTTTACATAGACCCGCTAAGCGCGCACCAGATAATAAGGGGAATGACGAAAGCATCCGGAGTTGGCGCGAATTCTTTCAGCCTGCTCCAGCTGATATCCTCAGCAGGCGAGATGAAGCCTTTATTGAGGGTAAAGACGAAGGAATACGAGGAAGTTGAAGCGAAGATAATGGAGCAGGGCGGAAGGCTGCTAGCAAGGGAACCATCAATGTTCGAGGAAGACTATGAGAGTTTTATGAACTCTGTGAAGACAGCGATGTTCTTCGAGGAGTGGATAAGCGAGATGGATGAGGAGTACTTGCTTGAGAAGTACAGCATAAGGCCGGGTGAGATAAGGGCGAAACTGCTCAATGCGGACTGGCTCCTGTATGCAGCTTCAGAGCTTTCAAGGCTGCTTGAGTTCAGGCAGATGGTAGGAGAGATAACAAAGCTAAGGCTGAGGGTGAAGGCAGGGGCAAAAGAGGAGCTGCTTCCATTGCTCAGGTTCAGGAACATAGGAAGGGTCAGGGCGAGAAGGCTGTTTAATAATAGAGTGAGGGATATAGGGGATGTTAAGAGGGCAGACGTGAGCACGCTAACGCAGATACTTGGAAGCGGGGCAGTTGCTTTGGATTTGAAGAAGCAGGTAGGGGAAAAAGTAGAAGTTGTAAAGAAGGGAAAACGAAAAGGGCAGATGAGCGTGGAGAAGTACTAGCAGTTAAGCATCTCCAACTCTTTCTCTTTCAAATCGCGCCACTTGCCTGGCTTCAGGCCCTGCAAAGTTAGCGGTCCTAATCGGACGCGGCGCAGCTCAAGGACGTAATTGCCTAAGGACTTGAAAAGGCGCTTGACAATTTTGTGGCGGCCCTCGTGGATTGTGATTGCGACAAGGTTCTTCCTTTCATTTATTATTTTTGCAGAGGCTTCAACTTTCCTGCCCTCTATTATAATGCCCTGGTTTATCTTATCGATTTCCTGCCTTGTTATTCTTGCCTTAAGCCTTGCGGTGTAGGTCTTCTCGAGCTCGTGGCTCGGGTGCGCTATCCTGTTTGCAAAGTCGCCGTCATTTGTCAGGAGGAGAAGCCCTTCTGTGTCTGCGTCAAGCCTGCCGACAGGGTAGACGCGCTCCTTTGTTTTCACGAGGTCTACAACTTTTTTCTTTGCAAATTTATCGGCGGTTGTTGTTACGTAGCCTGCAGGCTTGTAAAGGATGATGTAGCGCTTGTTCTGGAACTTTATTTTCTCTCCGTCAACCTTAATATCGTCATTTGGGGAGGCGCTCATGCCAATGTCAGCCTTAACGCCGTTGACAAAAACCCTGCCTTCCCTTATAAGGTCCTCAGACTTCCTTCTGGAGGCAATTCCTGCCATGGAAAGAAGTTTTTGTAGCCTCATCATATCCGTGGCTGCTGCCGCATCTTGGAAACAAGCCTCTGAAGCGAGTCAATCTGCCTCATGAGCTGCAGCTTCTCCTTGTCGTTTTCATCAAGCTTCTGCGCGTAGTTAGTAAGCTGGAAATCAGAGTCCTTTATTCTTGCGCTTATTGCTGTGAAGCGGTTGACCTCTTCCCTCATCTTGTTGACATCAGCAGCTATGAGGAGGATTTCTTCCTGCACCTTGCCGATTTCGTCAACCCTGCTGCTGAACTGCTTTGTGAAGCGCTCAATCTCCTCGGAAATCTTGTTAGAAACACTGCTCTGGAGCTGGCTTTTCAGGACTTGTAAATTGAGAATGTTTGAGGAAAGCTCGTCCTTAAGCTTCTGCGCCGCCAAAATACCATCCCGGTAGTTGCCCTGCAGCTCTTCGTGGTAAGCCTTAAGCGTGCTTACCGTATCTGTCAGCTCAGAAACAGCAGTTGTAAGCTTCTCAACAGCGGCGCTCTGCTCAGAAAGCTTCTGGTTATGGGAATCAAGCCTCGCGCTTATTTCCTCGCCAATCTTCTTCGCATCCAGAGCGCCCCTAATGCGGTCTATCATGTTCGGCGAGTAAGCTGGGCTGTATAAAAATATTGTGGAACAAAAACTTATTAAACAAAGCGGCAATAGTTCCAGCCTGTGTCCCCGTAGTGTAGCCGATATCACACAGGCTTGCGGAGCCTGTAACCCGGGTTCAAACGGCTCCAAACTGAGCCGGCACGTTAGGCGGGCATGAAGCCCGCCGGGCCGCTGTCTTTTTGGCGCCTGAAATTCCCGGCGGGGACGCCTTTTTAAGATGATAAGGAAGTTAGGGGAGAAAACAAAGAAGCACCTTCACGAAGCCTTCTCTACGGAGAGTTCTGCGCACTCCATAGCGCTTGGGTTTGCGATAGGCACTTTTGTGGGAATATTCCCTACTCCCGGATTCGGCGTTGTGCTGGGCTTCCTGATAGCTTTCCTTTACAAGAAAGTAAACAAGCTCGCTGTGCTGGCTGCTCTTGCTTTGTGGAATCCTCTGGTGCTGAGCTCGCTTTACACGCTCGGCTATCAGATTGGGGACATAATAATGGGGCCTCTGCCTGTTGTTGAGTATGAGGTTACTTTCCTTGAAAATGCCTACCACTTCTCAATGAGGCTCTTGCTAGGAGCGACAATGATAGCTTCGGTTTTTTCTGTGGTAGGCTACTTTGTTGTAAAGAAGATGGTTCTGGCTTACAGGAAAGGCGGCGCAGGGTTTAAATAGGAGAAAGCAGACCCCCTGACTTGATGGCAAAGGTAAAGATGCTAATCAGGAAAAAGAGGAGACCCCTCATAATAGCAGCCATTCTAATCTTAATCCTGGCTGTTTTCGGGACCAACGCAGGGCTTTACCTGAACTACCTGCTTGGCAACAACATAATAGTCAAAATCGTGGCAGAAGATGAGCACCTCACACTCAAAAGAGGGGAGCCTGCTAATTTCTCTTTGGAGGCAAGCGCAAAGACCAACCCGTTCTGCAAGCTGATATGCAACTTCACCTTTATGGACATAAGCAGAAACAGTATTATTGGCGAGGAAGAGGCGGAGATGAGCCAGCTTATCCCTGTGGAGATGGAGTACTCAGTACAGGCGCCAAGGATAATGGCCGGCCAGCAGCTCTACAGGTTTACAATGACCTGCCACAGCATAAAAAACAGCCTCTGCCACACAAAAGAGGAGCCAGTCAGGAGGGATATTCTCCTTACGGCTGAATATGTCCTGAGCGATGAGGAAAAGCTGCTTAAGGAATACGCAGACGAAGAGGCAAAGCAGGTTTTGGAAACTCTAACAAGGCTGATGAGAGAGCAAAAAAGCTACGAGAAGACTCTTGACAGGCTGAATGAGGCGCTTATTGTCAATGAGCTTGTTGGGCTTAACGAGCAGCTTGAGCAAAGCCTTAAGCAGAGGGAAGCAGAGATAATGAATGCCCAGGAAATATGGGCGCTTGAAAAGTATTTCCTGCTCGCGGACGCAATAGCCGAAATAGAGGAGAGTCTGGCTTATGACGAAAAAGAGGCTTCTTCCCTTGGCAGCAGGATAAACGGCACTGTTGAATCATATAACCGGCTGATATCAGCGCTTAACAGCACTGCAGATAAGCTGAGAAAAGCAGCGGATGGGGCAATTGTAAGCGAAGAAACTGCAGACAGGGTGAGCCTGTTAGTAAGCCAGTTTAACGAGCTAATCGAATCATTCAGCAACAGAACTACGATTGAAGAAAAAGAGGAACTGGCAGTAAATTTAACAAAAAAAGCGGAGGAAATTGCCGGCGAAGTTGATGCTAAAAAGGAAAGCCTGAGGCAGGAGCTTGAGCAGGACATAGCGAAAGATGCCCTTTGTGAGGCTGCAGGAATTTGCTATGAACACCCTTCGATAGAAGAACGCTCAGCAGAGGCGGAATTACGCCTATCAGAAGCCTGCGCAGGAACGGATTCCGTGAGGGCGGATTACAGGGAGGCAAGGGAAGGGCTTCAGGAACAGTACGATGATGAGAACTATACTTCATCAGGGGAATTCTGGGGAAATGTCAGCGTTAAGGCTGCAAACATAAGACAGGAAATCATTAACGTTTATCTTGCAGAGCTGCAGGAAAACTCCTCAAACGGACAGCTGATAAGGGAAATTCTCACTGAGGGCAGCTTATTGGGAACAGAGGAATACCCGCAATACAACCTTACGCCTGCTCTTGTTGAGGAACTTGAAAAACTGCTCCCTGAAAAATGCCGCTTCACAAACCTCTCGGTTCCGGGAAAAATGCCTGATGAGATAAAGGAAATAAGGGTTGCTGAAGCAGAGCCAGTAAGCCCTGCCGTCCAGCTTGGCGAACCAAAACCGCAGTGCTGCGTCTTTGGAAAGTGCGAAGACTGCTGCGAGGGGGAAGAATGCAGGGATGACCCGTCAACCTACCCGGTTATCCTCCTTCACGGTCACGCGCTAAGCAAGGAAACATCGGCAGAGTACAGCTTGGACTCATTAGACAAGATACAGCATATGCTTGAAGAAGACGGATACCTGAATGCAGGCGCAATTTCGTCATACAGGGAAAGCACGCAGGGAATATGGGGAAAAATAAAGGTGCCCATTGCGATAAGGGCAAGCTACTACTTCGACGCATTCAGCACAGAGGAAGAATACGTGATAGTGCAGACAAAAAGCGAAAACATAGACACTTATGCAGTAAGGCTGAAGGACATAGTTGACAGGGTCAAGTACATGACAGGGAAGCCCAAAGTAAACATAATCGCGCACAGCATGGGCGGGCTTGTTTCAAGAAGGTACATACAGGTATTCGGAAGCGAGGATGTCGAAAAGCTCATAATGATAGGAACGCCGAACAAAGGCATAGTAGGGAACATTGCAGATTACTGCCCGCTAACAGGGGAAAAGCTTGAGTGCCGGGACATGAACAAGGGAAGTGTCTTCCTCCAAAAGCTGAACAGCGGGGAAAAGCCAGACATACCAATGGTGAACATTGTCGGGACAGGATGCCTGATGGGGGAAAGCATGGGGGATGGGATAGTCCTTGAGGAAAATGTAGTAATGGAAGAAGCAAGGAACTACTTTTTTGAAGGGAGCTGCAAAACCCTAGAACCGTTGCACCAGGACCTAAAAGACACTGAAAAATATCCTGAAGTTTACAAAATAATCATAGATGAGCTGAGGGAAAAATGAAGCCCAAAATAATTTTCTTTGACATGGACGGAGTTCTCTTTGACGTTGGCTATTTTGAGGAGGGGAAGGGAATTGCGGCAAGCAGCTGGAAACTCGTTGCAGACGAAATAGGCGCGGGAGAGGAAGAGGAGGCGCTCAAGGGGAAGTGGACGAAGAACGAGCTGGAGAACTTCGTGCACTGGGTGCAGGAAACGCTGAAGATTTACAGGAAGCACGGGCTGACGAAGGAAAAGTTCGAGCAGGTAATTAACTCAATCCCGCTGATGGAGGGCGCAAAGGAGGCTGTAGCCGAGCTGAAGAAAAGAGGGTATCTTACAGCGGTTATTACAGGCAGCTTCAAGGAGCTTGCCTACCGCGCGAAGAAGGAGCTTGGGATAGACTTCATAATAGCTGCCTGCGAGCTGGTATTTGATGATGAAGGCAAGCTTGTTGACGAAATAGCCTTTCCGTGCGATTACCACGGCAAGGCAAAGTTCTTTGAGGCGCTGATTGCAGGGCTCGGAATAAAGGCAGGGGAAGCGGCAATGGTGGGAGACGGCGTGAATGACATTCCGATTGCAAAGGAAGCTGGATTCTCCGTTGCCTTCAACGCGAGGGAAGAATTAAAGAAGCACTGCGATGCTTCTATCGATAAGAAGGATTTGAGGGAAGTGCTGAAGCATTTCGAGTAAAAAAGAGCACATTTTTATAGGCAAATGCCGAACTTCTGGCTATGGCAGAAGTCCAGTTTTTCAGCGACAATGCGCTGATGAATGCCTTTATGGTGGTTTCTTTCATACTCTTCTCTTTCCTCTTTTTCATGTTCATGACTTTTGTCATAGCGAAGCTTAAAGGCAGGAAGTATGAGGCAGTGAGGAAGGACCTGCCTGTTTCTGTGCTTGTGCCCTGCTATAATGAGGAGAAGAATATCAGCTCCTGCCTCGAGTCCATACTGGGGTCTGACTACGACATGTCAAAAGTCGAGATTATCGTGATAGATGACGGCTCAAAAGACGCCACTGGAGAAGTTGTGAGGAAAATAATTGAAAAGTGCAAGGCGAATATAAGGCTTTTGAGGGGCGAGCACAAAGGGAAGTCAGAAGCGCTGAACCTTGGGATGAAGCATGCGAAGAATGAGCTGGTTATGAGCATTGACGGCGACATAAACCTTGAAAGGGAGACGATGTCAAGGCTTGTCTCACCTATGGTAAGGAAGGAAGTCGCAGCCACTAACGCTGTTGCTGTGATAAGAAAGCCGAAGAAGCTCATTGAGTACTTCCAGATGATTGAGTTCACGCTCAACAATCTAATCAGGATATCTTTCTCAAGGGTCTTTGACAACAGCATATGGTTTTTCGGGGCAGTTGCAGTTTACAGGAAGTCTGTTGTAAATGCGGTTGGGGGCTTTAAGACAGACACGCTCACGGAGGACATGGACATTTGCCTTGAGATGTACAGCAAGGGCTACAAGATAGTCACTGTGAAGGAAGCGAGGATATCAACGCTTGCCATGCCCTCGCTGAAAGCGCTTTTCAGGCAGCGCATGAGGTGGTATTTTGGCGCGCTGCAGTCGTTGTTCAAGAACCGCGAGCTTCTTAAGAAGCAGAGGCGCTCTCCATCAGTGCTGTTCCTCTTCTTCAACCAGTCTTGGTGGACGTTCTTTTCTTTTGTTTTTTTCCCGATGACGGCTTACCAGATATACTACTGGTGGCCTGGAGGGGCAATTGAAGCAGTAGGATATATTGCGAGGTGGTTCTCGCTCTCAGGTCCTGCTTATGTGCTCTACAAGATGCCTGAGTGGGGGCTTAACTTCCTGAACATATTTGGCGTGATGGCAGGGATTGTAACTTTTGTTACCTCAATCGCTGCTCTGATTATGTTTAAAGGGCGTTTCAACATAAAGACAGTTATATGCCTGTTCTTTTATTTCCCTTACACCATAGTTCAGGACGCGATTATCGTTACGGGCGTTGTTAAGTACATGTTTTCAAAAAAGAGGTACTTTATCAGCTAGCCCTTGATTGCAGAGTAGATGTCAAACTCTGAGTCGTCTGAGTTCTCCTTGAAGCGCTCGTCGTAAAGCTCAAAGAACATCTTTGAGCGGTCCTCCTCGAGGCCGAGCTTCTTGAGGTCCTTTTCTACCTCGCAGTAGGTTTCGCCGATTTTCTCAACGCGGCCCTTATGGGTAACTACAAAATACTTTGCTGCAGGGACTTTCTGGGCTTTCATTCCTTCGGGTATGCCTTCTGCAGAGCGGACTTCAACGCCGGCAATGTTCTCAAACGAGCAATCATCCCCCTCAATGCCCTCAGCAATGTTGCAGACGCCGTAGAATAAGCTTCCTTTCCTGTTCTTTATCTCAGCAACCCGCGGCATTAAGGCTTGCCAAGAGCCCATAATCTTCTTCTGGTAGCCTGGCTCTTTCAGGGATACCTTGACAGG
>JAFGRH010000062.1 GCA_016935265.1 Candidatus Woesearchaeota archaeon
TACAAGCAGCTTTTCGTGATGTACGGCCCCCAGGGCTGGTGGCCTGTAAACGGCAAGTACAATAAGGGCAACTACAGCATACCAAGAAACAGCGAAGAGCGCTTCGAAATCTGCTGCGGAGCCATACTTACGCAGAACACCAGCTGGAGGCAGGCGGCAAAGGCGGTGGAGAGCCTGAGGAAGCTGAAGCTGCTGAGCCCGAAAGCAATTCTCGCAGCGAAAGAAAAAAGAATTGCAGCAGCGATAAAGCCAGCCGGCTACTTCAACCAGAAGGCAAAGAAGCTTAGGGCATTTGCGGCTTTCTGCTATTCGCTTAAAGGAAAGCCAACAAGGGAAGAGCTTTTGTCTGTCTGGGGCATCGGGAAGGAAACAGCAGACTCAATACTGCTTTACGCTTACAAAGTACCAACGTTTGTTGTGGACGCATACACAAAAAGGATACTGCTGAACCTTAAGCTGATAAAAAAAGATGCTTCCTACGAAGAAATAAAAGAATTTTTCGAGAAAAGCGTCAAAAAAGACTTCAAAATTTATAACGAATACCACGCGCTGCTCGTGGAGCATGCAAAGAGGCACTACAGGAAAAAAGAAGATTACAAAAAAGACTTGCTTCTCAGCTTATGAATTGAAAGGCTGCTTCCTGTAAATAATCAGCGTATCCTGGCCGAGGGGAATTCTTCCGCTGTGAAGGTCGTCACGAAGGCGCATCTTTACCTGCGCGGGGAAACCGTACTTCCTGCTAAGCCTTAAAACATTGTCATCAATCATGGCATCGTTAGGTATCTCTGAAGCCATGAATGCTCCCCATTCTTTGTGGTTTTCATCAATCTCTGAGAGAAGTGCCTCAATTCCCCGCCCAACAATCTTTTCCTTCGTTGGCTTTGGAACATTGTCCTCATTATAAGTCTGGACTGTTAGGGGATTAAGAGGCGTGCAGGGAAAAGCATAGGTCCTGTCAACATTTGCCTCGTCAGGCGTGTCCTGCCTTGTCTTTGCATAACCGTCTATTACCCTTAAAGAAATAACCGGCCTTGTACTAAGCAAACCTTCAGCCTTCTTCATTACGTCTGCCATTTCTGCCATAAAATAGTGCTCAGAAGCCCCTACTATATAAATCTTTCTATTTTTACCACTGGGCAGTTACGATTAAAGAAGCTGTGCGTTAACTGTGCCGTCCTGCCCAGGGCGGCTCTTTATTACTGCCTTGCCAATATCAGTCTCAATCACTGTGCCCTTTGTCATTATGTTCCTTCTTACGAAATGCCTGTTGGCAGGGTTTTCCACTATAGTCTTTATCTTAACTACTGCATACTTCTTTGTCTTCGGGTCATAGATGTTAGCCTTGTCAGTGTGAAGAAGCCTGTGCTTGTAGTTTTTGCCCCTTGTCCTCATAAGGTTAGTAGACCTTGACCCGAGCTTTGTTAGGGCAGGAAGCCCTCCCAGCTCTGCGCGCTTCTTCCCTCTTGAGGTTTTATATCGCCCGCCTGCGGGCGTCCTTTTTGACCTTTCCTGTGAAAGCATAGCAGAAAGGACTTAAGGACGTATTTAAATAGCTTTTGGTTAGCTTTAAATATTACCAAAGCAAACCACGTTCATGAAGCAAAAGAGGGAGGGTAATTCTGCGGTAAAGCACGCCATAATATTTATCATAACAGTCGGGACTGGTTTTTTTCTCATGATGATGCTCTTCGGCTTATTCATGCTCCTGCTTTTCACGCCTGAAACAGGAAATGTTGCAGTGATTAAGCTGCACGGCGTGATATCCGTCGATGATGACAGCCTGTTCAGCTCGGGCGCCAGCTCAGGACAGATAGTCGATATGATTGAGCTGGCTGAGGAGAGTGATGAGATAGCTGCGATACTTATTGACATAAATTCTCCCGGCGGCTCTGCAGCTGCCTCGGAAGAGGTTGCTTCTGCAATAAGGGAGGCTAAAAAGCCTACAATAGCACTCATAAGAGATGTTGGCGCTTCAGGGGCTTACTGGGCAGCGAGCGCAGCAGACACGATAATAGCGAGCCCTGTCTCGATAACAGGCAGCATAGGCGTCTCTGCTTCTTATCTTGAGTTCAGCGGGCTTTTCGAGGATTACGGAGTCGGATATGAAAGATTGGTTTCAGGGCAGTACAAGGACATGGGAAGCCCCTACCGCAACCTCACAGCAGAAGAGCGCGAAATAATGCAGGTCCTGATTGACGACATACAGGAGCACTTCATAGCATCTGTTGCGGAAAACAGGAATATGGAAGCTGAAAAAATGAGGGAGCTTGCTACAGGAATGGTTTACACAGGAAGGCAGGCAAAGGAACTCGGGCTTGTTGACATTCTGGGAGACAAAAGCACTGCAGAGGCTTTGCTGAAAGAAAAGGGCATTGAGGAGGTGGACTTTGTGGAATACGAGATTCTGGAGCCGCTGTTCGGCAGCCTATTCAGCATGGGAAGCAAAGCAGAGCCTAGCATTAAGGACGTGTTTCCTTCTTACATGATAAGCGCGACTACTTAGGCAGGTCCGCAATGTTAACTATTGGCTTGCTGAACTTAGAATAATCATCCAAAAGCCTGTTGCATGCTGTGTTTACAAAGCACTCAACGAAATTAAAGTTCTCAAGCTCGTTAAAGTCTACTGTGTTTGCAACAAGATAATAGAATTTCTTCTCTGGAAAGCGCCCCTTCAGGCTTAACGCTTCTTTAAGGCGCATCTGCCCTGGCTTTGTTGAGAGCAGCACCCCGATATTTTCAGAGTGCAGGAACTTCACAAGCCCTGCATTTCTCTTTCTGTTCATATCTGCCCTAAACTTTTCATCCATCTTCCTGAATGACCTGCTGAAAGGGTTGAAAGCGTAAACGTCCTTGTCAGAAGCAAGAAGCAGTGCCTTAGGATGAAAATCGCCGTCGCCAATGTAGAGGAACGCTTCAGCATCTTTATCATACTGCAGCCCTTCCCACCCGCATCCCAGCATCTGCCCCTCGAATTCAGCATGCTTTGCCTTAACGAGGGAGGCTTTTTTGCCTGCATTCTCAAGCTGTGCTTTAATTGGTGGAAGCGAGTCTATGAACTGAACTGATGAAGCCAAGCAAACTCTTTCAGGCAATTCAGTGATATGCTTCTGAGGAATGCTTACCTTTTCCTCAGCCTTTGCTGGTATGAAAAAAGCGTCCATAACCGCAGCGAATAGAAAAAGTTATTAATACTTATCGGAAGAATCCAGTAAAAAGAGGAAAATGGCTGAATTAAAACAGAGTCTTGGCTACTGGACACTTCTTTCACTTTCAATAAGTGCCGTAGCAGGAAGCACGCTTTTCTTTGGCGCTTCAATCGGGGCAGGGATATCTGGGAACATGCTGATAATAGCTTTAATTCCCCTTTCCATGATTGCACTTTACGTTGCAGGCTGCTTCGGGGAGCTGACAAGCATGTTCCCCACGGCAGGCGGCTCGTATGAGTTCGGAAAGCAGGCTTACGGGAGGTTTATCTCCTTTGTAATAGGCTGGACCGCGTGGCTTGTGGGAAACATCACGATAGTCGTGTCTGTTGTGGGCGCGCTTAAAGCGCTTCTTCCTGACGCCGGAGTTCCTATTATGCTAGGCCTCAGCGTGGCAATAATATTCTTCCTAAACATAATAGCCTATGTGGGCATGGAAGCAGGAAGCAAGATGTTAATAGCTTTTGCAGTCATAACAGTCGCAATACCAGTAACTTTCATAATTATGGGTGTCCCAAGCTTTAACGCAGAGAATTTCACTCCCTTTTTAACGCACTCACTGTCAACCGCCTTTGTTGCGATATTTTTCATGCTTGAGACTTTCTTTGGATGGGAAGAAGCCTCTTTCCTTGCAGAGGAAACAAAAAACCCTAGAAGAGTAATACCAAGGGCGATAATGCACTCTACGATAATAATATGCCTGCTTGTAATAGCCCTTTCTGTATTAACCCTGGGAATAGTCGGGTGGGAGAGGCTTGCTGAAATGGGCAGCCCCCTTACCCAGATTGCCGGGCAGATATTCGGAAAGGCTGGCAGCGGCTTCATAAGCGCAGGCATATTCATAACGCTGATAGGAAGCGCAGCAGGAATGGTTATTGCGATGCCAAGGCTTCTCCTTGCAATGGCGCGCGACAAGCTTTTCTTAGGGCAGTTCAAGGAAATCCACCCTAGGTTCAAGACGCCGTATAAAGCGGTTTTTTTCCAGACTTTTGTGATAATAGTTATTCTTTTTATGGGGCTCGGAAGCTATAACACGCTGCTAAGCCTTTTCGTTCCTCTGGCCCTAATAATGTACATGCTTCTTATAGCCACAGTAAGCATTCTGAGATTCAAAAAGCCTGACATGGAGCGCCAGTTCAGGGTCCCTGCAGGAAAAGTCGGCCCGCTTATTGTGGTTGCAATTTTTGCAGGAATAACGGTTATGTGGGTGCTGAATACTGTAGGGGCAGAGGCGCTTCTCTGGCTAAGCATCTCAATTGTAGGCATAGGGCTTCCACTATACCTTCTCGTGGAGCTCTACTACGACCCCAAGGCAATAATTGAGGTCAATGACCTTCTCGCTTACGCAACTCTTCTAACTGAGAAATTTACTTATCCGAAACACATAAGGGATTCAGTGTTAACGTTTCTTGAGCCGGTAAAGGGCAAGACAATACTGGAATTCGGGTGCGGTGTCGGAACGCTTACCATGAGCCTGCTGAAGGAGATAGGGCCGCGGGGAAGCCTTTACGCAACACATTTCTCAAAAAATTACATAAGGATAGCGAAAAAGAGGGTTGAGCGCGCAAAATGGGAGACTGAAGGGCTGGTTTACGGCAAGGCTTTTGTTATTCACGATCCTGAGCACTTCAACAGGGTTCATCCGGACGTTGAGTACGCAGACGTGGTCGTTTCTGTTGGCATGCTCGGCTACATACACGATTTCGAGAAGGTCCTTAAGGAGCTCTGGGCAATTATGCCTGTGGGAGGGAAAATATGCTTTGTTGAGTACAGCGACTTCTTCCACCTGATTCCCAACGTAGAGTGGCTTAGCAGCGACCGAATGATTGAGAAAATCTTCAGGGATGCCGGATTCTCGGTAAAGGTAGTAAGGGAAAAGAGCCTGTTGTGGAACAGGATTTTCCTCTACGGAATAAAGTTCACAAAGGACATCGCGTTTATATAAGAATTACCTGCTCGTGTCAGCCTGCCTTTCTATCTCAAGCTTTCTGGCTATTGCGTTTGAGCCTGAGTTGCACTGGTAAGCGTTGATAATCTCCTCAGCAAGGGCGTCGACAGCCCCTCTCTTTGAGTTAAAAGACCTTGCAAAAGAGCCCTGTACCATGTGCCTCAGGGCAACATCTATCCTTCTCTGAGGCGAGCACTCAACTGCTTTTGGATATCTTGCTCCGCCGTACTCTATTGAGATTATTTCCTCCCTTGGAGCTGCGTTTTCGACTGCCTTGACGAAAACAGCTACAGGGTTCTGCTTGGTCTTTGCCTCAATAAGCGTGAATGCCTTCTCGACAAGCGAATGAGCCTGCCCTGACTTGCCTGTTATAGGGTAAGAGGTTATCTTGTGCTTCTTTCCCTTGTGCCCTGGCACCATCAGCTTGTTCATGAGCCTTTCTACTATGAACACCTTTGACTTGTGGAACTTCTGGGCGGCGTTAGCTCCGCCTGAGCGGCATACAATTGTCGGCTTAAGGGTTATGTAGTCAGCAAGCCCCCTGTCAGCTACCTTGATTCCGTCTACGCTCCACCTTCCGAAAACTTTTATTTCCTGCATTTTGTTTTGAGCAAAAAAAGGTTGGTTAATAAAGCTTACGCTTGCATGGCAACGCCGTCAACCAGTTTGAGCCCTTTCCTCTCCCTTATTTTTGATGTTACCTTTGGCTGCAGCTCGTGGGGCAGCTTCTCGAAGGACTGATCAACCACATAAAAGTTGCCCCTTCCCTCTGTTGCTGACCTTAAGTCTGAAGTTAATCCGAACATCTCTGCAACAGGCAGCTTAGCATTCACTGAAATGTGGTCTTCCTCCTGCTGCATGTCAAGCAGCTGTCCGCGCCTGTTCTGTATTAGCTTTGAAAGCTCTCCCATGTACTGGGCAGGAGCCTCTATCTGAAGCGTCTGCAGCGGCTCTAATATCATAGGCCCTCCGTTAAGCATTGCAAGCCTTATTGCGTCCCTTACCGCTGGCAGCACCTGCGCCGGTCCGCGGTGGATGGCGTCCTCATGAAGCTTCATGTCCATTATCATTACTTTTACCTTTGTGCAGGGCTCCCTTGCCAAAGGACCAAAGGTCATGACATCATCAAAAGCGTCAGAAACCATGTCAATTACCTCTCCTATGTGGACAATTCCCCTTGTCATGTCTATGAGCAGGTTGCCGTTGAAAACTTCCTTGACGCGGCGGGATATCTTGCTGTCCATACCTGCCTCTTCCAGCTTCTGCCAAAGAGCCATGTCTTTCTTCTTGATTCTCATATCCGGAATTTCGCCTTTCTTGATAAGGTCGTAAATGCTGTCTTCAAGCGGCTCTACTTTCATGTAGAACTTGTTGTGCTTGTTAGGGCTCTTTCCCTCAACTTCAGGTGAAAGCTTCGTTGCGGTTTCCCTGTATACAACTAAAGGCGGGGAGGTGTTGACCTCAACACCCTTCTCTGTTTTTATCCTGTTTTCTATGACTTCAAGGTGCAACTCTCCCATTCCGCTCATGAGGTGCTCTCCTGTCTCTTCGTTAATCTCGATAGTTATGGTGGGGTCTTCCTTGTTCACCTGCCTCAGGACATCAACCAGCTTCGGAAGGTCTGAAGGCTTCTTTGCCTCGATTGCCTTCGTAACCACCGGCTCGAATATGTGCTTTATTGCCTCGAATGGCTCCATATCAGCAACAGAGCTTATTGTCTCACCTGAGAAAACACCTTTCATGCCGACAAGCCCTACAATGTTTCCTGCAGGCACGTCGTCAACAGTCTCTCTCTTTGCTCCGTTGTATATTGAAACCTGTTGTAAGCGGACTGTCTGCTTTGACATTATCATGTGCACGTCCTCTCCCTGCCTCAGCGTTCCGGAGAAAAGCCTTCCTGCGGCAACTTCCCCCGCGTGCTTATCTACGACAATCTTTGTGCAGACAAAAGCAATTGGCCCTTTCGGGTCGCACTTCAGAAGGCACTGGCCAAGCTCGCTTTCAGGGTCACCGTGCCATATCTTCGGAATCCTGTACTTCTGAGCCTGTATCGGATCGGGATGGTGCCTTATGCACATGTTAAGCACAACCCTGTGCAGAGGTGCCTTTTTCGCAAGCTCCTTGATTTTTTCCTTGTCGTCAGCTTCATAAGTGTCAATAACATCCTTGAATGAGATGCCGTACTTCTTCATGTACGGAAAGGACAAAGCCCAGTTGTGGATTGCGCTTCCAAAAGCCACTGAGCCCTCATTTACGTTAACCTGGAACTTTTCCTTGTATTCCTTTTCAGCTATGGCGCTTATGAGCTTGTTGACGTGCATTATTATTGACAGGAACTTTTCCTGCATCTTCTCAGGCGTCAGCTTCAGTTCCCTTATTAAGCGGTCAACCTTGTTTATGAAAAGAACAGGTCTTACCCTCTCCTTAAGCGCCTGCCTAAGGACTGTTTCTGACTGCGGCATCACTCCCTCAACTGCATCGCACAGGAGTATCGTCCCGTCAATTGCTCTCATAGCCCTCGTAACGTCTCCCCCGAAGTCAACGTGGCCAGGCGTATCTATTAAGTTGATAAGGTATTCATTTCCCTCAAAAGTGTGCACCATTGAGACGTTTGCAGCGTCAATTGTTATTCCCCTAAGCTGCTCATCCTCGTGAAAGTCAAGCGCAAGCTGCTGGCCGGCAAGCTCCTCTGACATCATTCCTGCCCCTGCAAGAAGGTTATCCGAGAATGTGGTTTTTCCGTGGTCGATATGAGCAGATGTGCAAATATTTCTTATGTTTTCAGGCTTCTTCATAAGCCTTGTTACTTTCTCAGCAAGTTTTTCAGCCATTTTTGATTGCTTCCTCGCATTGTTCTATTATTTTGCCGATTTCCTCAGCAGGATAGTTTGCGTCTATGTCTGTGAGCGTTCCCTCGTTCCGGTAATAGTCTATAAGAGGCTTTGTCTGCTCCTCATAGACAGCAAGCCTTTTCATCACGACATCAGGCGCTTCGTCTGAGCGCTGGTAAAGCTCGCCTCCGCATTTGTCGCACACCCCTTCCAGTTTGGGAGGGAAATATTTTATGTGGTATATCGCGCCGCACTTTCTGCAGGTCCTTCTTCCGGACAGGCGCTCCACTATGAGCTTCTTCACCGCTGTGAAGTTCAGTATGTGGTCGATTTTTGAAAACTTCTTCAGCGATTCTGCCTGTGCTATTGTTCTGGGAAAGCCGTCAAGCAAAAACCCTTTTTTGCAGTCGTCCTTTTCAAGCCTCTGCCTTATTACCTCGACAGTAAGCTCGTCCGGAACTAGCTCTCCACGGTCAAGGTACTGCTTTACCTTTTTCCCGAGTTCGCTTTCGCCGGCAACAGCCTCCCTGAATATATCCCCTGAGGAGATATGGGGGATGCTGTGCTTCTTGGCAAGCACTTCCGCGCAGGTTCCCTTTCCGACGCCTGGTGCGCCAAGCAGTACGATGTTCATCATCAAAACACGTGATTTTCGTCTGTTGTTTTGTAAGAGTGCAGCTCCTTTTCAGGGAACCACAGTGATATCTCCTTCTTTGCGTCTGCAGATGTTTCTGAAGCGTGTATAATGTTCTTCACTGCTATTTTTTTCTTGTCTGAGTGCTTGTATGAATGGTGCGCGTAATCCCCTCTTATTGTTCCCGGCGCTGCTGCAAAAGGCTCTGTCGCGCCAGTGTGCTTCCTTACAGTATCAACCGCATGCACGCCTTCAAGAACCATTGCCACAACAGGACCTGCCACAATGAAATCCTCAAGGTATTTGTAGAAGGGCTTCTTTACATGGGCAGCGTAGTGCTTTTTTGAAAAGTCCCTGTCAAGCCATATCATCTTCATGCCGACTATTTTCAGGCCTATGTCTTCAAACCGCGCAGTTATTTTGCCTACAAGTTTTCTCTGCACTCCGTCCGGCTTTATGACAACAAGCGTTCTTTCAATCATTTTGCACCTCTTGCCTTGCGGGCCTCCTTGGTCCACTTGACATCTCGGGCTTTCCTGCCAAGCTTCAGCTCGTGCTTCTCGCACTTTGAAGAGCAAAAGTAAAGAACTTTGCCCGACTTTCTAACAAAAAGCTTCCCCTTTCCGGATGGCACGCTAGTGCCGCAAAAAGAGCATTTCATTTTCTCCTCTGAGTGAGCCTGCTCGCCTCAATCTCTGTTTCCCGCAGCATTAAGGTGTCGCCAACGCGGACAGGCCCCTTCACGTTTCTCCTTAATATTTTGTTTTCATCCCTTCCTGCAAGGATTTTGCACCTTATCTGTATTGCCTCTCCTCTTGTTCCTGTCCTTCCTATGACTTCCTCAACTCTTGCAGGGGTTGCGCTGGTAAAGACAACTACTCCTTTCTTTACCTCGCCCTTTGTATCTTCTTTCCTTACGTTTTTCTTGAATACCATTTTATTCAGTTTTTGCTTCAGCTATCTGCTTGATAAGGTCCTTTGCATCGCCCTCAACAGTTATCGCAATGCTGACTGCAGGCACGCTAAGGCCAGCTGCTGCGCCAAGCTCTTCCTTGCTCGGAACCGTAACGCAGGGTATTCCTTTCTCTTGAGCAAGCAGGGGAAGGTGCATCGTTATCTCTGGCGGGCTTACATCCTTTGTGATTACCACAAGCTTCGCGGTTCCCCTTTCGACTGCCTTCGTTACCTCATTCGTCCCTTTCTTGATTTTACCAGTAGCCTTTGCAGCTTCTACTGCCTGCAAGACTTTTTCATTAAGCTCTTTCTCATCAGCCATTATTACCACCTTTGAATTTTATGGTAGCGGAAAAATAGAACAGCTACCTCATTCCCGTCTTGAAAGACGTTCATCAATCACAGGTACGAAATCGAAAACAGGAGGGGGTATTTAAACGTTGCTGTTTTTCACTTCTTGAACGTAAGCCTCATCAGATCATCTTTCGTTATCTTGCCGCCCTTCTTCATCTTCTCTTCCAAGGAGCGCTCTGTCTCTTCTGCTTCCTGCTGGGCCCTTAGCAGCCTTTCCTTTTCTGCAGCGCTCTTCATCTCGTTGAGCTCTGAGCTTATCTTGTGCAGCTGCATGAGCTTTTCCTGAATCTGCTGGTTTGTTTTAGCGAATTCTTCCTTGTACCTCAGGAAGTTCTCCCTTGCCTCTTTTTCGCCCTTCTTGAGGTCGTCAACCTGCTTCGAAATCAGAACCATCTTTTCGTGCTGTTCCTGGCTGGCTGCAGCCTTTTCCTGCACTGCCTTGTGGATTTCGTCGGATTCCTTCTTGAGGGCGTCTATATCTGATGAAAGCCCGTTCACAGAAGACGAGGCGGACTTCACTCCGGAAACAGCAGAAAGGTTTTTCTTCATTTCCTTGAGGGATTTCATCATCTTCTGCTCCTTTTCAGGCGAGAAGACTTCTGTCTCAATCTTTTCCTCAAGCTTGGCGATTTCGCGCTCGAGCATCTCGGGCGATTTTTTTATGCCGAGCTTTTTCATGGAGTCATCGCGCTTTTTCCTCAGCCCCTTAACTTCGGTTATCTTTGCGCGGATAGAATCAGAAAGCTTCTTTCTTTTTTCCTTGAGCTCCTTAACAGAAGCTGTGTTTTCGTCCCTTGCTCCCTTGAGCTTTTTTATCTCTTTGATTAGAGCTCTGATTTTCTCAGAGAAGTTTTCCTTTTCCTTAAACCAGCTCTCCTTATTTTCATTTGCCTTGTTAAGGGACCTTCTCAGCTGTTCTATTTCCCTTCTGAGCTGGAACTCAGTCTTGCTGAGCTCCTCGTTGTGCGATGCCATGAACACGAACACTGCTTATTGTTGTTGTGGTAAGGAAAAATTTAGCCGAATAGTGCGCCTAATCCGGCTGCAGCCTGCTGCTCGCTTTTCTTCTCTTCCTCAGCAGACTTCTTTTCTTCCTGCTTCTTGCCTTCAGCTGGAGCTGCGGCCTGAGCAACGGGCTGTGCAGCGACAGCAGCTTCCTTTACTGCCTGGTCTATGTCAACCCCTTCAAGCGCAGATACAACAGCCTTGACCCTTGCGGGATCCGGCTTTGCGCCTGCAGCCTGCAGGACCTTTGAAAGTGCGTCCTCTGTTACCTTTTGTCCGGCTTTGTGCAAAAGCATTGCAGCATATATGTACTCCATATTTCATCCCTCCTAGCATTATCCTGATTTATCCCTTAAAGTGCCTTTCTTCTTGAGCTCCTCAGCGAGCTTTTCAACACTTTTATCTTCTTCTGGTTTTTTCTTCATTGATTCTATCTGAGCGTCAATTTCTTTTTCAACATCGTCAGCCGGCTTCTTTTCTTCCTTCTTCGGCTCCGGCTCCTCTTTCTTCGGTTCCGGCTTTGCCTCTTCCTTAGGGGCTTCAGCTGGCTTTTCTTCCTTAGGAGCCTCTTTCTTCGGCTCTTCCTTCGGAGCTTCTGGTGCAGCATCGGAAATATTAGCAGCCGCCTTGAGCGCCTCTGCCTCTGCGTTTGAGATACCAAGCCACTTCTTAATCACTACGTCTGAGATTATGTCCTTTGATACCGCTATGTGCTTTGCCGAGTTGAATGCCTTGGCGAGCAACTGCTTTATCGTCTCCTTTGCAGGGTATGCTATGTGCAGAGAGAGCGCCAGTGACTCATTGGCAGCTGTGCTGAGCTGCTTCAGGTAATGGGCTTCATCAACCGACAGGACGTTCTTGCCGTAAATAGTGCCTTTATCGTAAATTGCAACTAAATCAAGCCCTATGTCAATAGGCTCTATGCCGAGCTTTGAAAGCACGCTTGCGAGCTTGTCGCTTATTTTCTCGCCTTCCTTTGCGACGGTCTTCTCAACCTTTACAGCAACTTTTCCTCCCTCTACGCCTGTTTTCAGCCCTACAGCCGAAAGCTCGCTGATTATCGGTCCTGGCGCGAAGGGAGTAGGACCTGCTGGAATTACGATGTCGAACGGAGCCAGTTGTCCTGGCTTTGCCGGGGCTTTTGACTTGTTCTTCCTCAGGATAGATGCGAGCTTGAAAGGGTTTTCTTTTGTAAGTATTAACGCAGGCATGCCGCCAAAACTATTTGTGAGCTGCTCGATGCCAGGCTTTGCCTGCTTTACATCTTCAAATGCGTGCTTCATGAACGTCTTCTTGCTCATGATTATAAGCACGTCCTGCCTGAGCTTATGGCGCATCCTCTGCAGCTGGGCTGCCGGAAGGTTTTCCATGTTGACAATGCCAATTATTGGATATTCCTGCATGAGCTTGGCAATCTTCTTCGCGTTCTCCACCTTGTATTGTGCTACTTTGCTCATTTCAGCTTCACCGCACTGCCCATTGTAAGCTTGACGTAAGCAGACCTTACGTTTGCGAGTTCGTTAGGAAGATGATGGACAACTTGTTCGTAGAGTGCCATTAAGTTATCAGCAACATCGTCATCGCTCATGCTCTCCTTTCCGACCATGCACTGCACTATCGGAGCTAGCTTCGCGGAAATCCTTATTGTTTTTCTTAATCGTGCAACTATAGGCTTAAGCGGTGCGTTAGGCGGAAAAACCGCCCCTGCCTTAGGGTTCGGCATCTTTCCTTTAGGACCAAGAACACGACCGAAGCTGGTAGCAACCTTTGCCATTATCGTTGCCTGCGCTATGAAGTAGTCGTACTGCTTCGCAAGCTTTCTTGTAAGCTTCTTGTCAGCAGCGTATTTCTGGAAATCATCTTCCGAGACAACGCCGTCGCAGTCAGCCTTTGCCTTTTCAACAAGGTCTGGTGTTACGAAGGCGCATATTTTCGCGCTCCTTCCTGTGTCTTTCGGAAGGCTCGTGTAGAAGTCAACCTGGTGGTCAGGCTTTTTTAAGTCGAGATCGCGGAAATTCATGATAAGGTCGAATTTCTGCTCGAATTTTCTCTTCTTGGCCTCGCGGGCCTTCTTCAGTGCTTCAAGAACAGTATTTTTATCCATAATAGCCCTCCTACCGAAGTAGTCGTAACGGGTAAGATCGAGAAAAAGGCAGTTATTTATAAAGGTAGCGGTTTTTCAGCGCAATATGCCCTACACTCCCCGCGAAGACTCTTTTCTACTAGCCGAGGCTGTAAAGAAAGAAGCGTTCGGCGACGTTCTTGACATGGGAACAGGCAGCGGGATACAGGCAGAGGCTGCCAAAGCAAAGGCTAAAAGTGTAACAGCAAGTGACATTAGCAAAGAGGCGGTAGCAGCAGTAAGAAAAAAAGGAATAAAAGCAATCCAAAGCA
>JAFGRH010000063.1 GCA_016935265.1 Candidatus Woesearchaeota archaeon
CGCCAATAATCTTCTTCATTTATCTCCCCAAAAGCTCCCTTGCCTTTTCTGCAACAAAAGCAGCTTCCTCATCGCTCATTCCTGTATGAATGGGAAGCGTGATTGCCTTCCTGTAAGCCTCGTTTGATTTCGGGAACTCACTTTCCTTCAGCCCGTATTTTTTCCTGTAATATGGCTGCATGTGTATTGTCTCAGCTCCCTTTCCCGCTTCAATCCCCTCTTTCCCCAGCTTCTTTACAATCTTATCCCTGTCTTTCCCAGCAATTATCACATATGACTGGTAGATGTGCCCCTCACGGTTTGGAAGCAGTGCGAATGATGCAAGCTTTTCCTTGTATATTGATGCTATTTCCTTTCTCCTGCCTATTATCTCATCAAGCTTCTTTAGCTGGGCATTTCCCATTGCAGCAGCTATCTCATTCATCCTGTAGTTGAAGCCGAGCTCTGTCATCAGCTTTGCTCCGTCCTTCTTTTCTATGCCGTGGTTCCTCAGCTTTGCTGCCTTTTCTGCAAATTCCTTGTCGTTCGTAACAACAGCCCCGCCCTCTCCTGTCGATATTATCTTCCTCGGGTGGAAGCTGAAGATTCCTGCCTTCCCTATGCTTCCGCAGCTTTTCCCGCCGCACTTTGCGCCGAGGGCGCAGGCAGCGTCCTCAAATACGGATATCCCCTTTTCTCCAGCTATTTTTTTTATTTCCCCCATTTCCGCAGGGTTGCCGAACTGGTGTATTGCAAGGACTGCCTTTGTTTTTTCTGTTATCCTTTTCTCAAAGTCCTCCGGATTGAGGTTTAGGGTCTCAAGCTTTATGTCAGCCATTACAGGCTTTGCCCCGCACGCCTCCACCATGTTGGCAGGGGAGAAGAAAGTGTAGTCAGGGATTAAAACCTCGTCGCCTTTTCCTATTCCTGCTGCAGAGAACATCAGGTGCAGAGCAGAGGTTCCTGAAGAGGCAGCGCAGCAGTATTTTGATCCTGCTACCTTAGCAAGCCCATTCTCGAATTCCTCAATGTTCTTCCCTTCGATAAGCCTTCCCGACTCTATAATCTCTTTGATTGCTCCCTGAACCTCGCTAAAGCTTATCGGCGGTTTTGCAAGCCTAATCATTTTTGTCATACCAGTCTATGCTTTTCCTGATTCCCTCGTCAAGCCCTACCTCAGGGCTCCACCCAAGCAGCTTCTTTGCCTTCTCAACGTTTGGAACCCTGTAGATAACATCTGCCCCCATCCCTTCGACAAACTTAGTCTTTGATTTTGACGAGCTTAACTTAATTATTTTATCCGCAAGCTCCTTTATGGTTATTTCAGTGTCTGCATTTCCTATGTTGAAAAGGTTTCCTATTGCAGACTTGTTATCGAGAACTTTCTGGACCGCCCTTACAAGGTCTGTTATGTAGCACCAGCTCCTTACCTGGCTGCCGTCCCCTGTTATGCTGATTGACTCGTTTTTCAGCGCTGCTGTTACGAAGCGCTGTATTGCGCCCTCCCCCACCTGCCCGGGCCCGTATATGTTGAACGGCCTCAGCGAAACCACAGGCAGCCCGTACTGCTTATGATAAGCAAAGCAAAGGTGCTCCCCTGCAAGCTTGCTTACAGAGTAAGTGAATCTCAGTTCGCCTGCCGGCCCCTGCGATGTGTTGTCAGTTTCCTTAACGTGGTCTGCAACAACACCGTAAGTTTCGCTTGTCGACATGTTAATGAAAAGCTTTGGCTCGGCTTTCTTTGCGGCTTCAAGTGCGCTGAGCGTTCCCAAAAAGTTCACCTGCATCGTCTTTACAGGCTGCTTGAAGTAGTTGCTGACCCCTGCTATTGCTGCAAGGTGCATAACAACATCAGAACCTTCCATTTCCGAAGCGAGCTTTTCCCTGTCAAGCACGTCTGCAGTTACTAATCTGAAGTTTTTGTGGTCATAAACTTCCCTGAAGTGCTTCAGGGCATTCCTTGTTATATTATCGTAAGCAACTATCTCGTGCCTGTCAAGCATGCTTGCCGCTATGTTCGTTCCTATAAATCCTGCTCCCCCTGTTATGAGTATCTTCATTTTACAAAGCCGTTTACCTTTTCAATGACGTATTCCTGCTGCTCCCTCTCAAGTTCAGGGTAAAGCGGAAGCGAGAGTATTTCCTTGGCTGCATTTTCAGCTTCAGGGAATGCTCCCTCCCCTAATCTCATGTATGAATATGCCGGCTGAAGGTGAAGCGGCACAGGATAGTGGACTCCTGTCGATATCCCTTCTTTCTTAAGGCTTGCCTGCAGCAGGTCCCTTTTTTCGTGCCTTACCACATACATGTAATAAGTGTGCTTATTTTTTTCCGCCTCTTTCGGCACTCCAGCTCCATTAAGGCTTTTTGTGTAGAAATGCGCTATTTCCCTCCTTTTTTCTATCCACTTGTCAAGATGCTTAAGCTTGGCATTGAGTATTGCAGCCTGAATCTCGTCAAGCCTTTCCCCATACCCTATAAGGCTGTGTATGTACTTTTCGCCAGGCATTCTTCCGTGGTCTTTCAGCGCAGCAGCCCTGTCTGCAAACTCCTCGTCATTGCAGATTATTCCCCCGCCATCTCCATAGCACCCGAGTATCTTCGCCGGGAAGAAGCTGAAGCATCCAATCCCGCTTACAGGCACCCTTCTTCCTTTGTATTCTGTGCCGTGCGCCTGGGCGCAGTCCTCTATCACAGCCAGGTTTTTCTTCTCTGCGATTTCCATCAGTGGCTTCATATCGGTAGGATAGCCGTAAAGGTGGACAGGAACGATTGCCTTTGTCTTTGGGGTTATTGCCTTCCTGAGCTTTTCAATGTCCATGTTGTAAGTTTCCCTTTCAACATCAACAAATACGGGCTTTGCGCTCATCTGGCTTATTGCCTCTGCTGTCGCTATGAATGTGTTTGCTGTTGTTATTACCTCATCCCCCTCTTTTATCCCGGCAGCCTTCAGTGCAACAACAAGCGCAGAGCTTCCCGAGCTTACGCCAACTGCCCTTTTGCACCCGCAGAATTTTGCAAAGCTTGCCTCAAAGCTCTTGACGTTTGGCCCGTTTATGAACTGCGCGCTTTCAATCACGCCCCTTACTGCTTCGTCTATCTCATCCTTTATTTCCGCATACTGCGCTTTAAGGTCTACCAGCGGTATCTGCATTTTAGTAGGCTTTTTCCCCTGTGTCCTTGTAAACCAGCTTGTGCCTGTGCCCTATTTGCTTGGCAGGGTTTCCCGCCATGACTGCGTTCTCCGGAACGTCTTTCGTAACAACAGAGCCTGCCCCGATTAGGGCATTCTTTCCTATTGTTATTTCAGGCAGCAGGGTTGAGTTTGCGCCTATTATGGCATCTTCCCCAACAACAGCGCCCTTAAGCCGCTTCTTAACCTCTTTGCTTTTCGGGTAGCGGGCATTGGTTATTGTAACATTTGGCCCTATCCAGCACCCTTTCCTCAGAGTGGTGAATTCAGGTATGAACGAGCCTGTGTGGATCCTCACGCCATCTTCAATAACTGAGCTGTACTCAACAGTGCTTGCAGTGCCTATTGAAACGTCATTCCCTATCCTGTTGTTCTCCCTTATGTTTACCCTGTGCCCTGTAACGAAATTGTCTCCTATGGTGTTCCCTGCGTATATTACTGTATGGCTCCTTATCAGCGCATTTTTCCCTATTTTGGTTTCAAGCTGCTTTCCAGAAGGCTGCAGCCCTATTATTACATAGTCCTGCACCTCTGCGCCATCTCCCATTGTTACTTTATCAAGTATCTTTTTCATAGTGAAGAAAGTCTCCGCATTGGTTTTTATATTTTGCGTACTGCTTTACAATTAATTTAATAAAGAGCGGGCTATTCCATTCCTGCATGCAGCAGATAGAAGGTGTGGTTGTTAAGGGGCTTAGTCCTCATAAGGACAGCCGCGGGATGGTACTTGAGCTTTTACGGGCAGATGACCCCTCATTTGAGAAATTCGGACAGGCATACATCACAACCTGCAGGCAGGGCATTGCCAAGGCTTGGCATTATCATGAGCAGCAGTCAGAGTACTTCACATGCGTTAAGGGAATCCTGAAGCTTGTGCTTTACGACGGGCGCAAAGGCTCGCCGACAAAAGGCGAGGTTAACGAGTTCAGGATAAGCCTTGATAACCCGCTTCTGGTTAAGATTCCCCCTTTTGTATACCATGGTTTTGAGTGCGGAGATTCCGAGGAGCTTCTCGCAGTCTGCATAAAGACAGAGCCTTACGACAGGGAGCATCCTGACAAGATAAACATAAGGTTTGACGACCCAAAAATCCCTTACAAGTGGGAATCAAAGGAGGGCGGATGATGAGAGTCCTTGCCCTAGCTTCAACTTTCCCAAGGTGGAAGAACGACACAGAGCCTGACTTTGTTTACTGGCTTGAGAGCCTTCTAGCAAAGGATTTTGAAATAACAGTCCTTGCACCCCACCATAAGGGCGCAAGGCTTTCTGAAAATATCGGCGGACTTAAGGTGAGGCGCTTTAGGTATTTCATCCCGAAGTATGAGCGGCTCTGCTACGAAGGCGGTATACGGCCAAATATGCAGAAAAGCCTCCTTGCGAGGCTCCAGCTTCCCTTCCTGTTAATTTCCGAATTCGCTGCCGTCAAGATGCTCTTGCCTAGAAACAGGTTCGACCTTATCCATGCGCACTGGATTCTTCCGCAGGGCCTTGTCGCTGTCCTTGCCAAGAAAATTTTCAGCGTGCCTGTTATCGTTACAGTTCACGCAGGCGATGTTTTCCCGCTGAAATCCCCTTTTTTCAGGGCTCTTGCAAAGTGGACCCTGAAGAATGCGGATGAAGTAACTGTTAACAGCCGCGCAACCGCAGAGGCTGTAAGGCGCGTTGCCGATGTAAGGATGCAGATAATACCAATGGGCGTTGACCTAAAGCTTTTCTCATCGGGCTCAGCTGCAAAAATAAGAAAAAAATACGGCATCAATGGCAAGGCGCTTCTCTTTGTCGGCCGCCTTGCAGAGAAAAAGGGCGTTGCTTTTCTTGTTTCCGCAATGAAAAGGATAGTCAGGAAATATCCTAGCTGCACCCTCCTTATTGTCGGAGACGGGCCTGAAAGGCATCTTCTCGAGAGGCAGGTGCGCTCATTAAATCTTTCAAAAAACATAATCTTTGCAGGCAGCGTTCCAAAGAAGGAGCTTCCTGCTTTTTACAGGGCAGCTGACGTGTTCGTCCTGCCGTCAATAGTTGCCAGAAGCGGCGATACAGAAGGGCTGGGTGTTGTGCTGCTTGAGGCGCTTGCCTCAGGAACGCCTGTTGCTGCCAGCAATGTAGGCGGCATTCCGGACATTGTGATAGATAACTCAACGGGGCTTCTTTTCCCGCAGAAAAACCCTGACGCCATTGCGGCTTCTGTTTTGAGGATTTTAGGAAGCAAGGCCCTCTCAAATAAGCTTGTGAGGAACGCAAAGAAGCGCATAATCAGGAACTTCTCATGGAATGTTGTGGCAGAAAAGTTCAGGAAAATCTATTTGAGAGGGTCGTCCTGAACATATTCCCTTTTTTCCCTCATCGCAATCTCGGCTTTCTGGAGTTCGCTTCCAAGATAGGCGGCATGGCTTAATGCAGAAACCATCCCTTCCCTTATTATGGTGTTGTAGACTTCCTTTGCATTTTCCCCTTCTATCAGGCAAAGCAGCTCATTCTTTGCGCTGTAGTACCTTACTCTTATCAGCCCTTCCTCAGGAAAGGGCTTTATGGTGAAGTACCCTTTCGGGTCCATTTTCCATTCCTTCATGCCGTCGTATTCTGCGCGGATTGTCTTTTTCGGTATTTTGTCCGGAGGGTTTACATATCCCATTTTAAGCTTGTTTTAACCTCAGCCTTTTAAGCAATATCCACCCCTTTGTCGCTATTCCCATAAAATGCTTTTGCACAAATGGCCTTTCCCACACCTTATAGCAGACTGTTCCTGCCACTTTTCCGAAATGCCTCTTGAGGAAAAGCTCCATGACCTTTGCCTGCCCCATCTTAATGGCTTTTCTTCTTTCTTCTCTCGGGAAATCATCTGTCTCAAACACAGGCTCGTCAGACCAGTAATTGAAATCATTGAGGTAATCATCAGGCTCGTAAAGGAACCTTCCGTTCTGCTTTATCCACTCAAACATTTCAGTTCCCGGATAGGGCAGTAGGTTGTAAAACCTTAGCTGGGCTATTTTCAGCCCCTCTGCAAATTCAAGGTCCTTCTTGAACGTCTCAAAAGTCTGCCCCGGGCAGCCCACGATAAAGTTAACCTGCTGCGGAATTCCTGCTTTTTTTGTCATTTCAACAGCGCTCTTCAGTTTGTTGATGTCCAAATCCTTTTTTATCAGCTCGAGGCTTTTCTGGTCTGATGTTTCAAGCCCGTACGCAATCCATATGCAGCCTGCCTTTTTCAGCTTGCGCAGCAGCTCCTCATTCACCCTGTCTGCCCTGAGTCCGTTCCCGAATATCATCTTCACCTTAAGCCCCCTTTCTGTTATAAGGTCGCATATTTCCTCTGCGCGCTTCATGTCAAAGGTGAAGTTGTCGTCGCTGAATTCAAAAGTGTCATATCCCTTCTTAATCCAGTGCTCCATCTCGTCAACCACGTTTTTCGGGCTTCTTGCCCTGAAGCCCTGCCCCATGACGAGCCTTACAGAGCAGTAAGTGCACCTGTGCGGGCAGCCCCTTGAAGCCACTATCGGTATTCTCTTCTCAAGGAACTTGCTCAGCTTGAACTTCTCATATGCAGGATATGGGAAGCTGTCGAGGTCCTGTGAGAAAGGCGCAGGCGGATTTGTCATTATTTCCCCGTTTTCATTCCGCCATATCAGTCCTTTGATTTCTGCGGCAGGCTTGCCGTTCGCGAACTCAATGAATGTCTGCTCTGCTTCGCCGTAAGCTGCGCAGTCTGCTTCGGTTTCCTCAAGCACCTTTGAGTGGACTGTTGATACATGAGAGCCGCCAAGCATTATTCTTATTTCAGGATAGCGCTTTTTCAGCTTGTTGACTATCTCATATGACATTTTGTAGCCGATGCTTGCTGTGCTCAGCCCTATTAAGTCCGGCTTAAACCTCTCAATCTGCGAATAGAGCTCTTTCTCGTCGGGATATATCCGCATGTCAGCTATCTCAGCCTTATGCCCTTCCCTCTCAAGAAAAGCTGCAAGGTACGCAACGCCTGCGTGCGGTATTGTGGCAACTACATATCTCCCAATGTTGGGCGGAAGAACCAGGAGAACTTTTTTCTTTTCCATAACAACCTTTTTTTTGGCCGCCAGGCAGCTTATTTAATGTTTTTCCTTTTAGCGCTTTCTCATGGATGCTGCATTATAATAAGCCAGTATTAAGAAAAGGACAATGTAAGTTACAAAAACCACAACCAGGTGAGCGCTTAGTGTTACGCTGCTCTCAACTCCGATCCTGCTGAAAAGTATTACTGCTGATGTTTCCCTTACGCCAAGCCCGCCTATGCTTATTGGCAGGAGCGAAAGGAGCGTCCCTGCAGAGTTTATCAGGAGCACGTTGGTTATGCTCACGCTTTCACCGAAGGCCAAAAAAGCCAGCCAGAACATTACTGCTGCTGCCAATGACCCTGTTACTGTCAGGAGGAAATTTGCAAAGATGTATCTCTTCCCTTTTTTCAGAGTTGTCCTGAAAAGGCTTGACGCAACCACGCCCTCCATCCCAACCCTGTTGAGTATTTTTTTGATTGTGCCCGCAAAGAATTTTTTCCTTATCTCAATGAAAATTGCTGCCGCAACCAGCACCAAAAAGGCTATGCTTACTGCTATCAAAACCAAGGATTCCTGTATTCCTATGAACTTCGCAACCCCGACTGCGGCAATCATGCTCACTACCAAGAAGCTTATTGCTTTGTCTATTATTGTAAGCTCGATGCTTTCAGACGCGTTGAGACCCTCCTTCTTAAGGAAGTAAGCTGCTGACATTTCACCAACTTTTCCGCCGGGCATTATCATTCCGAGAGCCCAGCTGTAGTAGTTGACAGCAAAGACCTTCCAGAAAGGCAGCTGCTTGGATGCGTTCTTAAGAAGTACCGCATAACTGAATGTCCTTATAGCAGGGAGAACAACAAGGAGAAGGAAGAATATCGGTATGATATAAAGTGCCTTCATCTCAGAAAGTGTGCCAAGCAGGCTCTCCACCCCTGTGCGCCAGATTAAGTATCCGAGTATTGTTGCGCTTATTACTACCCTTAGCCAGAAAGTAACTTTTTTATTCATTATGCGCTCCCTTTATGGCAACTATCCCGCCGTAAGGCGCTATCGTCGGTATGAATGAAAACCTGTACGTATCAGCAACAATGCTTATCACCCTGCACCCTTTGCTTTCGAGGTATTTCCTGACTTCAAAAGGGTGCGCCACGTAAACCATGTCCTCGTCTATATGGTAAGTGTCAAGCTCCTGCTTGTTAAGCTTAAGGTTTGGCTTCCTGAAAACCGGCTTGGGGTTTATCTCTTTCTGCACTAGGTGGTAGAATGACTCGAACAGCCACATAAGCATTTCGAACCTTGTGTTTGTGAAGTATTCCTTTTTCCTGAAGTTTAGCAGCCCCTTGACTATTTTGAATGTGCAGAACCAGTTCGGGAAAACTATTATTAGCTTCCCTCCCGGCTTTAGCACCCTTAGCATCTCATCCATGCTTTCCTTCGGCGCTGGCAGATGCTCAAGCACGCCCATTGAAGTAACAACGTCATAGCTCTCGTCTTTGTAAGTGAGCTTTGTTGTGTCCTGAACCTCAAACCTTATCGTGCCCCTGTCTTTCCTTTCC
>JAFGRH010000064.1 GCA_016935265.1 Candidatus Woesearchaeota archaeon
CCTCAAAGCTATTAAAATTTTTTCTTTTTACCGCAAACTATTAATTGTAGCTGATAATAAGCAGTACTATGACTGAAGTTAAGCTGCTTGAAATATTTCCCTGCTCTAAACGACTGAAAATTTTCAGGTTTGAGAAGCCTGATGGCTTTTCCTTCAAGCCAGGGCAGTTTGTCATGCTTTCCAACGATAAAGTCCTGACGCCTGCAAATATCCCGCTGAAGCGCTCCTACTCCATTGCTTCCTCTGCTGATGCTGATTATCTTGAGTTTGCAATTGCCTGCGGCACTGAGAAGGGGTTTTCCCACTATCTTCATTACGAGGCAAAGCAAGGGGACAAGTTCAGCCTTGAGGGTCCTTACGGCAACTTCAATCTTGAGCTTCCTCTCGAGAAAGAAACAATTTTTGTGGCAGGGGGAGCGGGCATCGCTCCCATCAGGAGCATGCTCTACAGCCTTTCCGAGGCTGACTTTGCAAAGGGCGTGTGGCTTTTTTTCGGAATAAGAAGCCCTGCTGAATTCCTGTGCAGAACCGAATTAGAAGCTTTGCAGTCAAACGAAAACTTCCATCTCATTGCGGCTGTCAGCGATTACGAGGGTGATGACTGGGAGGGGGAGTGCGGGTTTGTCTGCGACATATTCGAAAAGCACATCAAAAGCCCTGAAAACAAGCAGATTTTCCTCTGCGGTCCGCCCATAATGATTGAAACCACTGTCGAGAAGGCAAAATCAATAGGCTTCCCAGAAGAGCAGATCCATTTCGAGAAGTGGTAGTTAAAGTAACTGCTTATTGGCTATTTCTTTTTCTGTTATCGGCTCCACAAGCTCTGCCATTGACCTCATCGCGGCTTTTACAGACTTATTGTAGCAGACTTTGGCATGAACCTCAGGTTTTATTATCCATCTTTCCTCCTGGCTGGAGAAGGGGTTGGCAAGTATTATCTTAAGCCCTTTTATTCTGCTTAAATTTTCCCATTTTTTTGCAATGGTGTTTATGTTGTCGCTGTTGTTCAGCGTCACCAAAGTTAGCCCGTCTTTCAGGCCTGCGCCTTCAATCCTTAAAGCTATCAAGTACTCCTCCTTCCCTTTTTTATACTCAACAATAAAGCCTGTTTTGGTGTCCTCTACTCCTAATATCTCACCGGAGTACAGGTCCCTGTTCTTAACATACCTGACTGCCCATTCCTTTAGTAGTTCGTTCGGCTCCACAGCGCCCCCTTTCCCTTTTTGCTATAAATATCTTATTGACAACCTTTAAATAAGAAATTTCTATCCCAACCCCATGACTGTTCTTGGGCAGATTGTGTCAGGAGGGTTCGGCGAATTAGTCGCAAGGCAGAAGGCTGGCATCTCTCTTGAGATTGGCGAGCTTCTGATCTCTGAGGCTGCTGACAAGAAGGTCCTTCTTCAGGTCTACAATCTGCAGTACGGCTCCCAGCTTTCCCAGCAGACAAGAGAGCTTGTTTCCGGAATGAAGCTGGAGGAGGAAAACGACCTCGAAATCCTTGACCCAGAGCTTAGAAACTACAACCTGGCTTTCCTGAAGCCATTGGTCTCAATAGACAAGAAGAGCGCAGTGCTCTGCAAAGTCCTTCCAAACTTCTTTGCCCAGATAAGGGAGCTTCAGGAAAAGGACATATCCTTCCTAGCAACTCCCAAGAACCCTATTTCGATAGGCAAGCTCCGCTCTGGCTCAAAAGCGCTTGACTTTGACGTTCTGATAGACGGCGAGAAAGCTTTAACGCACCACATCCTTATCCCTGCGCAGACAGGAAAGGGAAAGAGCAACCTTGCTGCGTGCATGCTCTGGGATGCGCTTGGCAGGGATTACTGCGGCATTCTTGTTTTAGACCCGCACGATGAGTACTACGGCAGGAACAAGCTGGGGCTTAAGGACCATCCGGGAAAGAAGGCGGTTTACTACACCATAAATTCCCCCCCAGCAGGAGCTATGACACTTAAGATAAATGTCCGCTCGCTTAAGCCATCCCACTTCAACGGCGTTATTAGCTGGTCAGATCCGCAGAGGGAAGCCCTTTACCTCTACAACAGGCGCTACAAGTCAGAGTGGATTGAAAGGATTCTTCTTGATGACGAGCCTCTGGAAGGAATAAACGAGGGAACGCTTGCTGTCCTGAAGCGCAGATTACAATGGCTTCTCTCAATAAGCCTTTCTGATGGACAGCTTTACAGCGATGGCGTCTTTGACCTTACAGCAGGCAACACAACAATATCAGACATATGCGACGACCTGGAAAAAGGCAAAGTGGTCATCATCGACACTTCAAGCCTTTCCGGCAGCGTTGAGCTTCTTGTCGGCAGCATGGTCTGCTCAGAGGCTTTCAGCCGGTACAGGGGCCATAAGAGGGCAGGAATTCTTCACGAAAAGCCTGTTATTTCAGTCCTTCTTGAGGAAGCTCCCCGTGTAATTGGAAAGGAGGCATTAGAGCGAGGCCCTAACATCTTTTCTTCAATTGCCCGTGAAGGCAGAAAGTTCAAGATTGGATTAATTGCAATAACCCAGCTCCCCTCATTGATACCGAGGGACATTCTCGCAAACATGAACACCAAGATTGTCCTTGGCATAGAGATGGCGCCTGAGCGCAAAGCCATTATTGACTCTGCCGCGCAGGACCTTTCTCAGGACGAGCGCGCCATAGCAGCTTTGGACAAAGGAGAAGCAATAATAACCAGCCACTTCACCAAGTTTGCGATTCCGGTAAAGATTCCATTGTTTGAGGAAGTTGTAAAGAAGGCAGAAAAGTCAAAGGTTAAGCTCGCTTTCCCGGGGCTTAAGGGCTAGTAATAAAAAAGCCCTGCCCTTTCTGCAGCCTTCTCCAGCTGTTCCATGTATTCGTCTTTTCTTATATTGGTCGGAAGCCCGCCCCTGTTAACAAGGGCTTTTAGCTGCCTCGCCTCTGTGCTGCCTGACGATTCTATTAGTTTATCAATGCAGACTACACCGTTCCCGGAAGGGTACTGCGATCTTATGATGTTTGAAGCCACAACAGCAAGGTTTGCAAGACCGTGGGTGTACCCTGCTTTCATTAGCTCATTTTCCTTCTCCCAAGTTGTCAGCCCAGAATTCCAGATAATTTCGTTGTTTTCATTGTTTTCCTTGCCGTCCATCCTGTGTCGCCTCCTCATACGTTTCGTAGAAATCATCTTCAAAGTTTTCAATTATAGCCATAAAAAAAGCAGAGATTTGTAAATATATATAATTTAACCCACTTTTACTAAACAAAACTCGCCTTTTTAGGAAAAACTTAAATATTTGTTTAGTTTTTCACCAATACCATCAGCTTTGCTGTACATTTGTAAAGATGAAAACCGACGATAAGGACCGGAAGATACTGAACGCTTTGCTTGACAATTCCCGCCTTTCATACAGGCAGATTGCAAAGAAAGCCCTCGTCTCTGTAGCTACTGTAATGAACAGGATTAAAAGGCTTGAGAAGGGTGGCGTGATTAAGGGCTATTCCGCTCTGCTGAACTACGAAAACCTCGGATACGACATCGACGTGATAATAAGCATAAAAGTCTCGAAAGGAAAGCTTTTCCAGGTTGAGAACAAGATAGCCACAAACCCTAACGTCCTTTCTGTTTTTGACGTTACCGGAGACTTTGACGCGGTTGTTATCGCTAAGTTCAGGAACCGGCGCGCCCTGGACTCTTTTCTTAAGCGTGTCCAGGCTTACGACTTTGTGGAAAGGACAAACACAACTCTCATCCTTAACACGATAAAGACTGCCCGGATGAAGCTTTAGCTGCTAAAATTTATATAAGCGCCAAGCTTCCCTTTTTCTTATGAAATTCGCTCATTTCGCTGATGTGCACATTGGCGCTTGGAGAGACCCAAAGCTTTCAGAAACGAGCACCAGCGCTTTCCTTAGGGGGCTTGAAATCTGCAGGGATGAAAAGGTAGATTTCATTCTCGTCAGCGGGGATTTCTTCAACACATCCCTGCCTGCAATAGACCATCTTAAGGAAGTTGTCTCTGCCCTGAAGAGCCTGAAAGACAGCGGCGTTCCTGTCTACATCATAGCAGGCAGCCACGACTTCTCTCCTACAGGCAAGACCATGCTTGACGTGCTGGAAAACGCCGGGCTTTTTGTTAACGTTATGCGCGGCGAGGTCATTGACAACAAGCTTAAGCTAAAATTCACCTTAGACAAGAAGACAGGCGCCAAGATAACGGGCATTACGGGCAAAAAAGGCCTGCTTGAGCGCTCTTACTACGATAGCCTTCTCAAGGAGAACCTTGAGTCAGAGCCAGGCTTCAAGGTTTTCATGTTCCACACTGCCCTTACTGAGTTCAAGCCTAAGGAGCTCGAGAAGATGGACTCTAATCCTCTTTCCCTGCTCCCAAAGGACTTCGATTATTATGCAGGGGGGCACGTCCACTACGTTTTTTCAAAGCAGGAGCAGAACTACGGCTTGATAAGCTACCCTGGCCCTGTTTTTCCGAACAGCTTCCGCGAGCTGGAAAAGCTGAAGAAAGGCGGATTCTGCATTGTCGAGGCAAATGGAAACGTCAAGATGCGCCACGTTCCTTTAGAGCTACATCCTGTCGTCTCATTTTCATTTGACTGCAGCCACAAGCAGCCTGAGTCTGTTGAGGAGGAGGCGCTTAAAGCAGTGAAGGCATCCGGAATGAGGGATTCAATCGTAACTTTAAGATTTGAGGGCAAGCTGAAAAGCGGCAGGCCAAGCGACATAGACTTTTCTTCAATTATCACCGCCTGCTACGCAAAGGGCGCTTATTTTGTCATGAAGAACTCTGCTTTCCTTTCTTCAGAGGAGTTTGAGGAGATTAAGACAGAGGCGCTCACTGTTGAAGAGATAGAGAAGGAAGTTGCCAAGGAGCACGCCGGCCAGATAAAGTCAGGCTTATCCCCTGAAAAGGAGGCAGCTCTCACCTTGTCTTTGCTCGAAGCCCTGAACATTGAGAAAGAGGAAGGCGAAACCTCTTCTGTTTTTGAAAAAAGAGTGAGGGAAAACGTGTCAAAGCTCCTCGGTGTCGAGCTGTCTTAGTATGTTCTGCGGCTCAACAGCGTACCCTTTCCCCACCAGTTCTTCTACGACGCTTTTTTCCTCTATCTTTGCAGCAACTGTTGCTATGTAGGGGAAGCTGTACTGCAGCTCTATTTTGTTTTCCTGCACATATCCCTCAAGAATCTGCTCAAGCTCTGAGAAGCGCACATCTTCCATCCCGCACCTTATGAAATAGTAGTTTTCAGATTCCATTACCAAACCACCTTTTTTGCCATTTGAAGTATTGCCTTAGCATAATCAACCCTGGCAGCAGCCTCTGCCACCATCTTGTCTGCCTTCAAAAGCCCCGCTCCATACTCTTCCTCATCCCCGAGCGGCAGTGCTGTTTTTTTCATCAGTTCCTCTACATCCTTTTCCCTTGCAACAGGTATTGCCAGCCCGATGCTTCCTGTTACATGCGGGGCTGCCATTGACGTTCCTGACAAAGTGGCGTAACCGCCAAGATAGCACGAAGTAATGTGCACTCCGGGCGCTGATATGTCGTTTGTTTCGTATATGTTGCTGAAGTCAGCATGCCTGTTCCTGCTGTCAACTGCGGCAACGCTTATCACAGCGTCGTCAAAAGATGCGGGGTAGCTCGGCCCGTAGCCGTTGTTGCCTGCTGCTGCAACAAGTATGAGCCCTCTGCTTGCGGCATAGTAGCATATGTCTTCCAAAGCGCGGGAAGCAACAGGCGAGCCTAGGCTCATGTTAACTACGTCTACCTCATTCTTTAAAGCCCACTCAATTGCAGCCATTGTATCTGCTTCATTCCCTTCTCCGTTCCTGTCAAGCACCTTAAGGCTGTAAAGTTCGCAGGCAGTTGCTATTCCGCATCCTGCACCTGCAATCACGCCGGCAACGTGCGTTCCGTGCCCGTTCTTATCCAGCGGCATCGTTCCGTCAACAAAATTGAAGCCTTTCCTGCTCCCAAACCTGTAGCTTATCTCAGGGTGCTCGTAATCAACACCGGTATCAATAACGCCAATCCTCACTGTTTCGCCGCAGCTTATTTTCTGCGCCTCGTAAGCGCCTATGTTTTCAAGGTTCCACGAGCCGTAGCTCTTTGCAGAGATTTTCGGCTTCGGAATCGCGACTTTGCTTGAAACCTCTATTGCAGAAATCAGCTTGCCAAGCGCCTTGTAGCCATTACTTGTAGCTTCCCTGTTCAGCGCCCTGTTTATTCCCTCAGCATCAGAGGCATCGCAAGCAAAGCTGATGTAAGGGATAAATTCAAAGACATGCTTTACCTTCCCTACTTTTTCCAGCTCTCCAGCAATCTTTTCCTTCGAGCCGTTTGCCTTTACTATAAGCTCAAGAGGAACACGCCTTGCCCTTGCTTCCCGTATCCCCCTGAAGAGGGCTTTCTCTCTTTTTACCTGCAGTTTGTAGCGGTGCATGCAGGTAGAGTGTTTAACAAACTAATACCTTCTCGCAGGGAAA
>JAFGRH010000065.1 GCA_016935265.1 Candidatus Woesearchaeota archaeon
AGCTCCTGAGGAGGAAGTTCCTGAGGAAGCGGAGCAGGAGGCTGGTGAGAGCTTCCTTACAAAAACAAAGAACTTCTTTTCGAATGCTTGGAGCTCAATAACAGGGTTCTTTTCAGGGCTGTGGGCTTCAATTGCAGCTTTCTTTTCAAGGCTCTGGGAGTGGCCTTACCTTGTTTATGTCGCAACCGGAGTCGGTCTTCTGTTGCTTATACTAATCGGAATGGCGTTTTCAAGAAAGAAAAAAGCCAAAATAAAGAAAAAGGTCAGCATAGGGAGGAAGCCCCTGCTGATAACAGCGGCAATAATAATCCTTGCAGCAGCGATTTTTGCCCTTTACTGGTTCAGGGACAGCATAAGGGATTTCCTTGGTGTTGAGTGCATACTCTGCACAGTTAAGGACCTTTTTGCAGACTACCTTTTCTACATACTTTTCGGCATCGTAATGCTCGTCATCGTAATAGCAGTACTCGTTGCGATGAAGCAGGATGGCGATGGTGAGGAAAAGTCCAAAGCCAGGAAGGCTTCTAAGACTTCTTCTAAGAAACGGAAAAAGAAGTAGCTATCTGGTATATCATCCCTGCAATGAAAATGCCTATAATTGTCATTCCTATCACCGTGCTGTAGCGCAGTGAGTACTCAGGCTTTCTTTCTCCCCGAGTTTTGGCTGCTTTGTGCATCATTACTATGATTATGCTCTGCAGCCCCCCAGAGATAGCTCCTGCAATCCCTATTACAGCTATGAAGCTGTTTATTCCGAAGACAAAAGTAGCCAGCGGGAAAAGGCAGGTAAGAACCCATGCTTCGGTCTCATGCATCTTGTAATCATAGATGTACATGTCCCTCAAGGCAAGCCCGAGTGCAATGAAGGAAGTGCCCATCGCAAGAACAGCAAAAAGGTTTGCAAGCACTGCCATGCTCCCCCCAAATACTTCGCTTAAGCTGATAGTTGCCACTTCACTGACTGTGCCGCTGCTCGTGCCCACTACTGCAAGGGCAAAAAGCGCATATACAGCTATTGGAATCAGCCCGCCAATGACTATTGCCTTTTTCAGCTTTTTTGCGTTTCTCCCCAGCTCAAGCTTCATCTCAGGAACTGCTGTTGAGCCCATAAAGGCAAACAGCACAGTCCCGAAAGGAACAAGCATGAAAGGGTAACTGAAAGTGCTCATGTTTGCGCCTGAAAACTTATCTGAAAAAAGAGCAATCGCTATTATTGCGCCTGCAATTAGAACAACGAGGGAAGTGAGCAAAAGTTCTGAGTCCTTGACTGCCTTAAGGCCCCTGTAAATAATGGTAGAGGCAACCGCAAAGAAAACCATGCTGAAGAAGAAAGGGCTTAATGAAGGGAATATTGCGTTAAGGGAATGCCCAACGCCTATTGTATATGCTATAAGTGCGCAGTAAACCCCGAAAATCATCGTTCCAACCATCCAGTTCTTGCCATCCCTTCCAAGGTAGCGCTCTGCGTATCCTGTCATCTGGTGTATCTTCTTGGTCCTCAGGACAACTTCACCCATGTAAAGCTTGAGAAGTATCATCACCGCTCCTATAATCAGGATGTGCAGCATTCCAGCTGCAAAGCCAGACTTGGCAACAACGTAGGGTATTCCGAGAATGCCTGCTCCGACAGTCGTGCCTATCAAAGTTGCTACAGCTTCATAAAATCCAAGCTTCATGAGTCATTCCTGAAATAGCATGAATTTATACTTTTGTTTTTATAAGCAAAAACCGTTAGGTTTTTATGTAGGGCTTAACCACTCTGCAATTGCGGGGACGTCGTATAAACCACTTTAACTTAGTTTAATGTGGGTACAACCTGGCTATTACTCTCGGCTCCAGCAACTGGAGCTCCGACGAAAGGATGAGGAAACCGAGGTATGAGGGTTCGAATCCCTCCGTCCCCACATTATATTTCTGAAACCCTTACCTTCTTTCCGGATTCGCTCTCTGAAACATCGAAGAATTCTATCCTGTCCCCTATTCTGCTGTTTCCTGCTGCCCCTTCCGGAAGCTCAATAACGTACCTTGCCTTTTTCCTGGCAGAGTATGTTGTGAAAGGCTGGAAGCCCTTCTTTATCTCAACTACTTTCTTCCTTTTGTCAACGAAAAGCACGTCTATGGGGAAGAAAACGAAGAACATATGAAGGTCGACGCGCTCCTCCTCAGGAAAGGCTAACACGTAAGCCTTATCCTTTATCTTACTGGAGAACATCAAGCCGCGGCTCCTTGAGAAGAAAGAGCTGCATATCTTCGAACTGCTGGCGAGCAGCCTCTTCCTAGTGACGTTTTTTACGAACATGCGCTTAATTTCACTTTTCCATTATTAAAACTTGCCCTTCTGCCGCTATTAAGAAATATTTATATATTAGCACTAGCATTTTTCAGCTTTAGATGAAAAAGGGTGCGTTGAGAAGGGGCTTAGCTCTATTTCTGCTGGTTGGAGCAATAGCAGGAATCCTTCTAATTACAACCTCGCTTGCCGACACTGCACAGCTGGTAAGCCCTGCTGACGCCTGCAATACTTCCCTTACAGCTTTTAATGTTACGTTTAACCTTACCTGGGACAGCGGCGAAACTCTTCAGAATTTTTCAGTCTTCTTTGGCCAAGATGGGACCTGGAGTAGAAACGTGACTAACGCTACTGCGTCCAACGGGAATGAAACGCTTAATAACCTTACTTTATTGGTGAGTGATGACGGCGTTTACAACTGGACCTTAGAGATGGTCGTTGACGGCGTTGCGACCCTTAACGATACCAACTACACCGTAACAGTAGACACGCTTGCCCCGAATGCAAGCCTCATCTACCCGACCTCAGGCAACTGCTCAGGAAGCATCTACTTCAACATATCTGCCAACGACTCCCTCTCAAATGTTTCTTACGCAGCCTACCGCCTTGACGGTAATGTTACGCAGACCTGGATTGTGATGTCCTACTATGCGGATGACAAGTACAACGCAACTAACGCAACAACCTCCCTTAACGACGGCTCTTACAACGTAAGCATCAACGTAACAGACTATGCCGGAAACCAGAATGTCAGCACAGTTCTGACAGGGCTTGTGATTGACAATATCCCCCCTTCCGTGCTTGCAGTCTTCCTCAACAGGTCTTCAGGCGCTTCTGTCAGCGATACTAACTTCTCAAGCCACATCGTTACTGTAAACTCTACTGTCGTTAACAACGGCACTTCCATTTCAAATGTTACCTTTAGGTATGAGAACGGTACTAACAGCAGCAACTGGACTCAGATGACTCAGCTCGGGAGCACCTATTATTACCTGGGCACTCTGGACTTTTCCACCCTTGCGGAGGGACCTTACAACATAAGCATCAACGCAACCAGTTTCCTTGGCGGCGAGAACTCAACTGTAAAGGCAACAGGCATTGTCGTGGACAGGACTCCGCCAGTAACTAATGTAACAATCGGTCCGATAAACGACTCGGACCTTGACGGCAACATAGAGCTGTCATGGACGGATGATTTTGTAGAGGCTGCGGAGTCATATATAATACTCCGCCACACCTCAAACATATCAGTCTATAATACATCAGTCACAAACCTGACTTCTGTTAACAGGGTTAAAGATGGCGTTCAGTTCTACGAGGACAACACAACAAGCGGAAATAACGCAACTCTTTACTGGTACGCCATAATGACTGTTGACTCTGCTGGCAACGCAAACTTCACCGCTAATAACACATTTATGGGTGTCTGGCCGTGGAACGTTACTGCTAACGACACCATACTCCCGAAATCACCGGTTTCAATAAGCTGCAGCGCCTCTGATGAGACAGCCACGATAAGGTGGGCTGCTGTTACGCAGGACGTGAACAACAATTCAGACTATTACGACGTTGACTACAGGATTTACAGGAACAGCTCAACTGTCGACCTTTCAGACCTTTTGCTTGTTAATGATACCGGCAGCAATTTCAGTTATGTTAAAACAGTAGGCGCCAACGTAACAACAGACAGCGTAACCGAAACAGGAGTTTATCATTATATTATTACATCAAGGGATGACCTTGACAGCGAGAACAAGAGCTATTCTGCACAAAACCACTGCAGCGTAAGCCTGACTTACACTTCCAGCAGCAGTAGCAGCAGCTCGAGCAGCAGTAGCAGCTCTTCCAGCAGCAGCGGAGGCGGCGGAACAACCTCCACCGGCGGCGTTAAGGTATCCCACTTCTGGACAAACATCGCAAAAGGCACGGCAAAAATGGAGATATCTAAGAATGAAATTCCCTTTACTGAGATTGCCTTCAACATCAATAGGGCAGTGAGCCAGGTAACGCTTACTGTTGAGAAGCTTGCATCAAAGCCATCTTCCGTACATTCAATATCTTCAAAAAGGAATGTTTACAACTACATTGAGATCAGCGACACAGGGCTGCCTGACTCTTATGTAACAGGCGCGGTCATAAACTTCAAGGTTGAGAAAAAGCTCATACTTTCCAACGGCTCAACTGCCGCACGGATAGTCCTGATGAGGTATGATGAGGACGATGACGTCTGGGATGACATGCAGACAACCCTTCTTGACAAGTCAGATCCGCTCTATTACTATTATGAGGCAACTTCTCCGGGGCTTTCTGTTTTTGCAATAGCGTCAAAGTCTGATGACGAGGTTGTTGAAGGGACAGACGAGGTTGTTGAGGAAACTTACACTCTCGGCGCTAATGAAACAGAAGCGCCTGCTGAGGAAGAAGAGGAATCTGATGGCTGGTGGTCAACAACATACTTAATAATCATCATCGTCGTGGTTGTTCTTTTGGGAATTGGGGGCTTCCTTTTCTATCGCAAGAAAAAAGGCCTTAGCATAAATCCTATGGGCCTTCTGCCCAAGAAGAATTCTGAAGATAACCTTACTAAACACGAATAATCTTTCCTTTCGGGCCAGGATTTATCAGCCTTGTACTGCCAATGCGGTCTTCCTTTCCCTCTGTCTCGTGAAAGTGCCCTGAAACTGCTATTACCGGCTTCTTTTTCTCTATGAACTTCCTGTAGCTCTTGTTACCGCGGTGCTCCCATATGTAGTCCAGCTTTGTTTTGTAAGGCGGTCCGTGCGTCACCAGAATAATTTTCCTGCCCCTTGGAATTTTCAGCTTTGCAGCGAACCTCTCAAAACCCTTGTCTTCCATTGAGAAGCCGCCGCCGCCGTAACCAACAAAGGCAAAATCTCCGGCGCAGTAAGCCTTTTTGTGGATGTAAACTGTGTTCTTGAAAAGCTTGCAGACCTGCCTCAGCAAAGAAGAGCTTTCATGGTTTCCGTGTATCATGAGCACTTTTTTCCCTATCAGGTCAAGCTTCTGCATCATCATTTCGAGCCCTTCCTCAAAAATAGTCAAATCCCCTGCGCAGACAAGGATGTCTGCATTTTTCGCCTTTTTTTTTACTGCATTAATCGCAGCTGTGCTTCCGTGCGTGTCTGAGAAAAAAAGTATCCTCATTTTTACCTTTTATTAATCTTCATATTTATATTATTCGATGCTGCGGTAGTCCTCCAGCACTATCTTGTCAAGCTCCTCCAAGTCTTTTGCCTCAAAAACCCTTCCTTTTCCTATCTCTGCTATCTTTTCAGCTACCTTCTTCCCTTTCACGTCGAGGCTTATGCCTACTACAGAAACGGTTATTTTCCTCGCGTTTGCCTCTGCTGCAGCCGCAAGGGCGTTTTTCTCAGGGTTTGCCCCTTTTGTCGGGATGGCATCTGTTATCAGGATGATATGCTTAGTTGCTTTTTTCCTGTCGAAAAGCTCAGAGGCTGATTTTATCGTAGCTGCAATGTCTGTCTGCGCAGAAGCCCTGATTTTCACTATCTCCTGCAGCAGCATGCTGAATTCAGATGTCGGCTCTATCTTTTTTACGACTTCTGAGCTGAAAACAGCAAGCCCCACTTTGTCCTTTTCATCAAGCGCCCTGTAGGCGAGTGCTATGCCTGCCTTCTTGCACTGGCCGAGCTTTTTCCCTTTCATGCTTGCTGATGCGTCTAAGCAGTATATTATCTGCCTCTCATCCCAGTTTTTCCTCTCAAAGCTCATCAAGTCCTCTTTTAGAAGTGATTCATGCCCCCTTCTGACAGACTTCCTTATCGTCTTCCTTATTGCAATGTCCCTGTAGCGCTCCCTGCTGTATTCCTTGACGTCGCTTTTTACGCCGTAGGGGTTCTTTCTTTTTCTTGATTTCTCAGAGGATATGCCTTCTGAAATCAGCTCGTCAACCTCCTCGACGTACATGATTATCGATGCGAGCTTTATCGCGCTTTCTGTGAGCTCGTTTTCCCTGTCGATAAGCTTTTTCTCGAGAAAGCGTTCCTGCAGCCTCTCTAGCTTTTTCTTCAGCTCGCGCCTGAACTCAGGAATCCTGATGTTCCTTTCAAGGTATGCCGGCTCAAATCCTGTGGCTTCCTTCAGTATTGTTTCGCCGAAAAGCTGCTTTGCAGTGCTGTAGCTCTTTACAAGCTGCTCGAAAAGCATATTAGGAGTAAAAGAGCCAAGACCCTGGTTTATCGCGTCCCTTATCAGCTTCCCTTCCTCAACTGTGTCCTTATCATTCTCTATTACAGAGCGCATCAGGCGCTGCGTTTCAGGGTCAGAAGCAAGCTTGCCGCTGAGCTCTTCTATAAGCGAGAGCTCCTTAAGCTCTGTGTCACCGGTAACCACCCTTTTCAATGAAACCCTCAGCTTCTTCTGCAACAAACTGCTCAGGAGAAACCGAGTACCTTACAGAAGGCTTTAGTTCAAGCCTGTGTGCGAGAACAGAAATCATGGCGTCCTTTACATCCTCTAACTGGACTTTTTTCCTTGCCCTCAGGAGGGCGTTTGCCTGCGCTCTCTCATAAAGCCCGATTGTTGCGCGTACGCTTGGCGCCCTTGAAATTTTGTTGCTTGCCCTGAGCTCCCTGACAAAGCTAACTGTAAGCTTGAGGAGATCCTCTGGAAATTCAGCTATCTTTTTTCCCTTTTCCTCGACTATCTTCTCCTCGATTGAAGCCTCTTCAGGATAGCCCATGTGGGCTATGTCAAACCTGTCCATGAATACCTCTGAAAGCTGCTCTGTGCTGCTGTCCTGCGGGTTCATCGTGCCTATGAATATGAAGTCAGACTCGATGTCAATCCTGTGGCTGCCTATAGTTGCCTTCTTCTCTTCCAGAACCTGAAGCAGGGCGTTCTGAAGCTTTTCAGGGCACC
>JAFGRH010000066.1 GCA_016935265.1 Candidatus Woesearchaeota archaeon
CGCTTGTCCTTGTTGCCGCAGCAGCTGAAAAGCCTTCTCGGTTTCCCGGAGATTTTGGAAATTCTCTGCAGCGCTTCCTCTGTTGTAAGGCCTTTCTTTTTCAGAAGGAAATAGGCGTACTTTCCATCATCCTTTTTTGGCAGGCTTAGGTCCTCCTCTACGACAAAGTCCTCTGGCAGCTGTTTTATTATGTAAGTCATTGTATTGCAGGCAGCAGGAATGGCGCTATTCTTGTAAACCAGAGAAGGTTGAAAAGGAAATTGCTGCCCTCGTAGGAAAGCACCCATGCCATGTTGCCGTGCAGGAGAAGCGCCATCAGGAATATGTATATGTTATAGCAAAGCACGAGCACAACTCCGAGGGTTGCTATATTGGCAGAGGAAAACAGGGCTGCGAAAACAGCAACAAGGGTTATCCCAATCATTGAAATAGGCAGCCTCTCGTCTATCCTGCCTATCAGCACCTTGCCGAAAAAGGTAGAGACAAGACCGACTATAAGCGCAGGGTAGAAGCCGTAAGCAACCGCGCAGAGTATGGTGCCCAGCTTGACTGTCTCGAAGTGTATAGGAACGCGGACGTAGTTGAAGTAGAAAGTAGAGAAAGTCCCTATCACTATGAAAACGGCAATTACTATAAGCGACTTAATGCTCGTGTTGAACAGCAAAGAAAGCGCAAGCAGAGCGGCAACTATGAGAATAGCTTTCAGGTAGTGCTTTTTCACAATTTCCCTGATTCCTTTCTTCGAGAGAAGCATCAAAAGTGAGGTTAGCTGATGCCTTAAATAGTTTTTGCTGGCAGAAAAGTTTATTAAAGGCAGAAAAGCGCTTTTTCATTCGTGAGCCTGTAGCGCAGCTAGGATTAGCGCGGAAGCCTCCTATTGGTCAGGAGCCAGCTTCAGGTCCGGGGTTCGAATCCCCGCAGGCTCGCTTTTTTTTGAGGTGAAAAATGAAAGGCAAAGAACCAAATTACGCGGCATTTATTCCAATAGGTATTTGCTTTATGGGTTCGGGTGTTGTTTTTATGACCACAGTTAACTCTCTGCTGGGCAGCGGAATGCTTATTATAGGCGTTGCATGGATGATTATTGGCATAAAGAACCGCAACAAAACGGAGGCCAAAAAATGAAATGCTCAATATGCGGGGCGGATGCCTGCTATATGGTTGCTGTTGACAGCAGGCTGAGCAGGATAGCCAAGCAAGTTGTTGACAAGTATGCTGCAAGATGCAAGAATTGCGTGGATAAGAAGGAGCAATAACCTTATCTCAGCTTTTTTGAAGCAGTAGAAATCAGGAATACGAATATTGCGGCGAATAAGAATAGCGGCCAATTGCCATTCTGAAGGGCTGCCAGAAGCACTGCTCCGGCCCCAAGTATGGCTGCAAGCCCGCCTCCCCATGCGCTTATTTTTAGTGCCATATCATTGTTATTATTCACACGGTATTTAATACTTTTTGATTAAATTTAAATAGCGCGGATTTGCACGCTACTGCATGCTCTCACCCGTACACCTTCAGGAAGGATTGCGTATTTTCCTGAGGGCGCAGAAGGTTCGCGCTAAAGGGTTTAAGCGCTACAAGGGAAACGCTTCTGAAATCTGCAGCAAAATTGTTTCAGACTGCTGGAACGGCAGGTATTTTCAGGTCAGCAGGGGCAATTTCCCTGAGTTCTATACAAGGGACTTCGGCTGGTGCTGCGAATCCTTGCTTAAGCTCGGCTACAGGAAGGAAGTTTTAAGTTCGCTGGATTACGCGCTTGGAAAATTCGCTGCTGCGGGAAAAATAACAACAGCAATAAGCCAAGGGGGCAAGCCGTTTGACTTTCCGTGCTATGCGCCTGATTCTCTTGCTTACTTAATCCGCAGCCTGAAACTGGCAAATGCTAAGGAGCTTGTTGAAAAGCACGGGGAATTCCTTAACAGGGAAGCGAGAAGATTCTTTCAGACAGTAATTGACGCAAATACAGGGCTTGTAAAGGCAGACAGGTGCTTCTCCTCAATGAAGGATCACGCGAAAAGGAGAAGCTCGTGCTACGACAATGTCATGGCAGCTATGCTGAAAGAGGACCTCAGCGCTTTGCGGCTTGAAAACCCGCTGAAAAGCTACAACAGCAAGAACGCTTTGGTTGAAAACTTCTGGAACGGCAGATTCTTCCGCGACGATTTGGGAAGCGAATACGTTGCTGGCGATGCGAATGTGATTCCTTTCTGGACAGGTGTGATAAAATCGCAGTCAATGCTCAGGAAGGCTGTAAGCTCGCTACAGGAAGAAAATCTTGACATGCCTTTCCCGCTGCGCTATACAAATGCGAAGCAGGATATGATTTTGATTGAGAAGCTCGCGAAGGGATACGAGCGAGATGCGGTCTGGACGCACATGGGACCAATGTTTATCAGCATTGTCAGAAAGATTAATAAAAGGAAGTCAGACGCATACATGAAAACTTACGAAAAAGTGATTGAAAAGCATGGAAATTATCTTGAGGTTTTCACAAAGAAGGGCGCGCCTTTCCATTCCCCTTTCTATTACTGCGATGAGGGGATGCTCTGGGCGGCTAACTATTTGGCGATAAAATGAAGAGAATACTGATAGCAGCGGCGGTTGTCATCGGAGCTTTGCTTTTGGCAGGAGCTTTCGGCTATACAGGGCCGGAGGACTTGCTAAAGGTTTTAAGGAATGCCTCTCCTGTTTACCTCCTGATTTTCCTTCTTACTTCTGCTCTGACTTTCTTGATTTTTGCTTTCAGGTGGCAGTTCATACTAAGGTGCCAGAGCGAGCGGATACCTTTCAGAAAAATATTTTCCTACAAGCTGATGGGTTATGCTGTAAGCTACTTCACGCCTGCCGCAAGGATTGGCGGCGAGCCTGTGCGCGCTTACATGCTTAAGAGGCACGGCATAAGGATGTCAAAAGGAATCTCATCTGTCCTTGTTGACAAGATGATGGAGTTTGTTGTTGAGTTCGGGGCAGGAATAATCTTTTTGCTTGTAGCTGCTTTATTCTTTACCATCCCCAACCAGCTGAAGACAGCAATAATAATAGCAATACCGCTTGGCTTGGGCTTGCTGGCACTTTCATATTATGCCATACGCCGAAAGTGGAAGCCGATTTCAGCTTTCCTAAGGCTTGCCGGAAAGATTTTCAGGATAAGGTGGCTCCACTGGGCGAGGGAAAAGGCAATCCGAGTGGAGCAGAACTTCCTTTTTTTCTTTGCCTTCAGGAAAAGGGAAACAATGAAGATTGCAGGAATAAACCTTTTCGTGTGGGGTCTAAGGTTTTTTGAATACAAAGTCGCGCTTCTGAGCTTCGGATATGACGCGTCAATGCCGCAGCTTTTTGCAGCAATGCTCGTGATGGCGGTTGCAAGCATAATCCCCATTCCCGCTTCGCTCGGTGTGGCAGAAGCAGGACAGATTTCTCTTTTCTCTGCTTTCGGCGCAGGCCCGCAGATAGGGCTAATACTTGCTTTGCTTTTAAGAGCAAGGGATGTGCTAATCTCCCTTACAGGAATGTACCTTTTATCGCACGAGGGCGTTGGGTTTTTCGAGGCTTTCAGAAACAGGAATTCGGAAAAGAACGGCTACCAGTATCATAAGGGAAAGATGATACATTACTACAAGCGCTGATTCTTACACGAATTCGAACTTCCTGTGCAGGTATTCCTTCTCAGGCAGGAATGACTTGAGCTCGAGCCACTTCTTAATCATTGCCTGGAAGCGGTAAGCGTCCTGGTAAAGCAGCTTTTTGTGCTCCTCAAGGTTCTTCTTTATTATCCTTGAGCGGAAGAAGTAGTCAATGTACTTCAGGAGGGGATGCCCGACAATCTCACCAACTTCAAGGTAAGGCATAAGGGTTATGCGCATCTCGCCGAACTGCACAAGCTCTTTCTTTCCCTCCCTCATTACTTCCATGTCAACTGTCTGTATAACGTTAAAGTCAACGTCAAGATGGTAAGTGTAGTATTTGCTGCGAACATTTCCTGCGATTGGCTTCTGCGCCCTCCACCATATCCTCCACTCCTTCTCGTTTGCCTTCTGGGCAGTGCCTCTTCTTTCCAAATAGAGTATTTCCATGGCTGACTCCATGCTGGTGTCTTCCTGCTCATCGACGTACTCATTTTCCATAAGCCACTTCCTCATTATTCTGTAGAGCGGCTGGAGAACGAATGTTTGCCTGTAGACAACTTCAAGGTGGGGAATCTGAATAGTGAGCATTTCAACACATAAATTGCGCCAAAGGTTTAAAAACTTTTTGACCACTAAAAGGTAAAAAGCCAGAATAGTTAGTTTTATATATTGCCACGCTTACTGCACTCTTATGGGGAAGATAATCAGGCTTAGCAAGAGGAACCTGAACGAACTCGCCAGAATAGACTATGAGGCGCAGCACCCCCTGGAAAAGCATCTTAAGGCTGCTGATTACAAGAGAATTCTCAGGGAAAGGTTTGAGCTGGGGCACGAGATCTTCTTTGGATACAAGGAAGGGAGAGAACTGAAAGGATATGCCGCGCTAAAGCCTTTCTTCCCCGGGCACAAGCACTGCGAAGCCTGCTGGATTGCGGTAAGGAAAAAATACCAGGGCAGGGGGATAGGCAAAGCCCTTATGAAGTTCGTCGAGGGCTATGCAAAAAAGAAAAAGTTCAGGAAGGTCTGCGTTTACACGAACAAGGCGCTTAAGCGGGTTAGAAATTTCTACGAGAAGCAGGGCTACAGGTTCGTTAACGAGTTCCCAGGCTACTACAGCTACGCGAAGAACAATACTTCTGTCCTGTATGCAAAGAGGATTTAGGCGAATCCTTTAAGAAAGCTTCTGCATTCGCCAGGGCTATGAGCATAACTGACATTGTCGACCATCTGACAGTGAAGGCAATTGAGCTTGGACCTTCTTATCATGACGATGCTATGCTTAAGGGGCTTATGACCGGAGGGCTTGGCTTAATGGCAATAGGCACTGGAACAGCGGCTTACAAGTCCTTTAAGGAGGGTGACAAAATAACAGCTTTAACGATGTATGTTCCCCTATCAGTGGCATGCGCTGGTGGCGCTTTATGGTGCGCCTTTGCCTAAAACCCATATTTATACCAATTAATCCCTACTTTGCAATAGCAAACTTTATATATCAGTATAGTAATTAGTATACCTATAATGAAAAAGGTAAGGCAAGCGATAGAGAGCTTAGGGTATGAAGACCTTATCAATATTCAGAAGGATATCCTCACAGGCTCTACAAAGCTAAGGGGAATTATTTCCAGCAAGCTGAAGGACATTGAGGAAGCTGAGTGCAGGATATGCGCCACGTGCGGCAGCACAATAAAGATTAAGGAGAGCGATAACTTCACAATCATATTCGGTCCGCCTGACTTCAAGAAAAGAGCTTCTTTCTGCGCGCTTGACTGCATGGAATACTTCATAACCAGCCTGAAAAGGCTGAGTGAGAAGAAGGCAAAGGCTAACATTTAAAAACAATAGTTTTCTTGCTTTCTGTTATGGACCAGTTTTCGTATGAGCTGAAAATACCTAAGGAGAGGCTCGCTGTTCTCATAGGCTCAAGCGGCAGGACAAAGCGCGAGCTGGAGAAATCTACCAAGACAACCATAAGGGTAGACTCAAAAGAGGGCGACATTTTCATTTACTCTGAAGACGGCCTGCACCTTTACACTGCAGCAGAAATAGTTAAAGCAATAGGGCGCGGATTTAACCCGAACATTGCGAAGCTTTTGCTTAAGAGCGACTATGCTGCCGAGCAGTTTGACATGGGAGAATTTGCAAAAACAAGAAAGCACGCAATAAGGCTCAAGGGAAGAGTAATAGGCGAGGAGGGAAAAGCCCGCCGCATCATAGAGGAGCTTACTGAGTGCCACGTCTCTGTTTACGGAAAGACAATTTCAATAATAGGCGAGGCAGAGAAGGTTGCAATTGCCCGCCGGGCCATAGAATCACTGCTTAACGGCAGCCCGCACTCAACTGTCTACAAGTGGCTCGAAAAGCAAAGAAGGAACATTAAGAAGAAGCGCATAATGGAGGAGCTTTCATGAGCACAGCAGAAGAGATGGCAAAGAAGCAGCGAGACATATCGATAGCTGAGTTCTTCGAGAAGAACAGGCACCTGCTTGGCTTTGACAACAAGAGAAAGGCTTTGCTCACCACAGTCAAGGAGGCTGTTGACAACAGCCTTGACGCCTGCGAGGAAGGAAGGATACTTCCAGAGGTGATTGTCGAGCTTGTTGACATGGGAAATGACCGCTTCAGGGTGATTGTTGAGGACAACGGACCCGGAATAGTTAAGAAGCAGATACCTCAAATCTTTGCAAAGCTTTTGTACGGAAGCAAGTTCCACAAATTATCTCAAAGCAGGGGACAGCAGGGGATAGGGATTTCCGCTGCTGTGCTTTACGCCCAGCTCACAACAGGAAGGCCTGTGAAGATTCTTTCAAAGCTAAACCCAAAGGACTCTGCATATTATTACGAACTCCACATAGACACAAGGCACAACAAGCCCCACATAGTGAAGGAAAGCCCTGCTGAGTGGAACAAGGAGCACGGAATTAAGGTGGAGATGGACATAGAAGCTTCCTACCTTAAGGGGTTCCAAAGCGTTGACGAGTACATAAAGCAGACCGCCATAATAAATCCGCACATTACTTTAATCTACACGAATCCGAAGTCAGAGCAGACGATTTACTCAAGGGTGACGCAGGACCTTCCCAAGGAGCCTGTTGAGATAAAGCCGCACCCTTACGGAGTGGAGCTAGGGCTGCTTTACAGGATGGTGACGCAGACGGAATCCAGAACATTGCAGGCTTTCCTTACTTCAGAATTCTCGAGAGTAGGCCCAGGCACTGCAAAGGAGATATGCCAGAACGCAGCATTGCTTCCGAACACAAAGCCGAAGGAGATGACCCGTGAGCAGGCTGAAAAGCTTCTGCACGGCATAAAAAGTACGAAGATAATCTCCCCGCCGACAGACTGCATCTCGCCGATAACAGAAGAACTGCTCGAAAAAGGCCTGAAGAAAGAGGTCAACGCAGAATTCTACTGCGCAACAACAAGGCCCCCTGCTGTCTACAGGGGCAACCCGTTCATAATAGAAGCCGCAATTGCTTACGGCGGTCAGCTCCCTGCAGACGATACAGTAACAATCCTAAGGTTTGCAAACCGCGTTCCCTTGCTTTACCAGCCAGGAGCCTGCGCAATAACAGAGTCAATCGGCAAGACAAACTGGCGCGCTTACGGCATTCAGCAGTCCGGCAGCTCGCTTCCCTCAGGACCTGCAGTGATACTCGTTCACATGGCTTCTGTATGGGTGCCTTTTACTTCTGAAGCAAAAGAGGCCCTTGCCCACTACCCTGAAATAACCAAGGAGGTAAGGCTTGCGCTGCAGGAATGCGGC
>JAFGRH010000067.1 GCA_016935265.1 Candidatus Woesearchaeota archaeon
GGAAAAAGTTGAGGAATCCATTAAAAAGATTATCAAGGGCATTGAGAAAATAGGCATCAAGATAACCATCAAGCCTGAGATAAAGATTCAGAACATAGTTGCTTCCGGCAATGTGGGAATGGACTTAAACCTTAACACGCTTGCCATGAAGCTGAAAAACACAGAGTACGAGCCAGAGCAGTTCCCGGGTCTTGTTTACAAGCTTACAGACCCTGAGATAAAAGCTACTTTCCTTCTTTTCAGCAACGGAAAAGTTGTGTGCACAGGAACGAAAAGCGAAGAGGAGGTAAACAAGGCTCTTGACAAGCTTATTGTTAACCTTAAAAAAAGCAAGTAGGTAAAAGATGGTGATGGACTCGGAAGAGCAGGTGATGCGTCTTAGCGAGTTCATAGAAGAGAAGTGTATGTCTAAACTGCTTGAGACGACAGGCAAGGGACATAAATCGTTGGTTATCGACTTTGCAGCGCTGGCTTCTTTCGACCCTACGACTGCAGAAGAACTTCTTGAAAACCCTGAGGAAATAGTAAAGGCTGCAGAGCTTGCAGCGCAGGAATTTGACCTGCCTGAAAGCGTTCCCAAGTTAAGGGTAAGGTTCAAAAACCTTCCTGAAACCCAGAAGGTTGCCATAAGGGACATAAGGAGCGATGACATAGGTAGGTTTATTCTGGTCGAGGGGCTGGTAAGGCAGAAATCAGACGTCAGGCCGCAGGTTGTGAGCTCTAGGTTTGAATGCCCGAGCTGCGGGAATATAATATCAATTCTGCAGCTGGAATCCTCGTTCAAGGAGCCTTCAAGGTGCGGCTGCGGGAGAAAAGGCAAGTTCAGGCTTATCAGCAAGGAGCTTGTGGATGCCCAGGGGATTGTTCTTGAGGAAACGCCGGAAAGCCTTGAGGGGGGAGAGCAGCCAAAAAGGATAAATGTTTTCCTTAAGGAGGATCTTGTAAGCCCGATAAGCGAGAAGCGAACAAACCCCGGCAGCAAGATAAGGGTTGTCGGATTTGTAAAGGAAATACCGATAATTCACAAAGGAAGCAAGTCCACAAGGTTCGACCTTCTTCTTGAAGCAAATCATGTTGAGTCTGTTGAAGAGGACTTCTATGAGATAGAAATATCAAGGGAAGAGGAGGCGCAGATACTTGAGCTTTCCCGCGACCCAAAAGTTTACGATAGAATGATTGCTTCAATAGCCCCTTCAATTTACGGTTATAAAAGAGTGAAGGAGTCGCTGCTTCTGCAGCTAATGGGCGGCACGCAGAAAAAAAGGAGTGATGGCATAGTTTCAAGGGGGGATATCCACGTCCTTTTAGTAGGCGACCCTGGTGCAGGCAAATCACAATTGCTGAAAAGGATAAGCTTAATCGCCCCTAAGGGAAGGTATGTAAGCGGCAAGGGCGTTTCTGGCGCAGGAATAACAGCAAGCGTTGTAAAAGATGAGTTTCTTGGAGGCTGGAGCCTTGAGGCTGGCGCACTTGTTCTCGCCAATAACGGGCTGGTTAGCATAGACGAGATGGACAAGATGAGCCATGAGGACAGGGGGGCAATGCACGAGGCAATGGAGCAGCAGACTGTCAGCATATCAAAGGCAAACATACAGGCAACGCTGCTTGCAAAAACAACAGTGCTTGCAGCAGCAAACCCGAAGTTTGGAAGATTTGACCCTTACGGAATAATTGCAGAGCAGATAGACCTGCCCCCGACTCTGATAAACAGGTTTGACCTGATATTCCCCATAAAAGACCTCCCCAGCCAGGAAAGAGACGAAAAGCTGGCGAGGCACATCCTTAACTTACACCAAGACCCTAGCATCGAGCTGCAGGAGCTCCCGACAAGTTTTCTGAAAAAGTACATTGCTTATGCAAGGCAAAAAGTTAGGCCGAAGCTTACTGACAGCGCTCTTAACGAAATAAAGGATTTTTATGTCAGCATGAGAAACAAGGGAGGTGCTGATGAGAGGACTGAAAGGGCGATTCCTATTTCAGCGAGGCAGCTGGAAGCGCTGGTAAGGCTTGCTGAAGCTTCAGCGAGGGTGCGGCTTTCTGACAGGGTAACAAAGAGAGATGCCCGCCGCGCAATAGATCTCATTTCTTACTGCCTGCTGCAGGTCGGGCTTGACAGGGAAACAGGAAGGATAGACATAGACAGGATTGCAACAGGAATAGCTGCCTCGCAGCGCGACAAGATATTCCAGATGAAGGAAATACTTGCGGCGCTTGAAGGCAAGATAGGGAAGACCATTCCGATAGATGACGTTCTCAAGGCCGCGATTGAAAGGGGCATAGCGGAAAGCGAGGCGGAAGAGATAATCGAGCGCCTTAAGCGCTCAGGTGATGTTTACGAGCCAAGGTTCGGGTTTGTGAGCAGAATCTAAACTCTTAAATACCCCTCCTTATTCCTTCTTTTTTATGGATTATGAAAAGCTGCTGGAATCTGCGTATGAGAAGATGCCTAAGGATGCCCACAAGTCCGAAAGGTTTGAGGTGCCTAAGGTGCTTGGGCACATTCAGGGGAACAGGACGATAATAAGCAACTTCCACCAGATAGCGGGGGCTTTAGGAAGAAAGCCTGAGCACGTAATGAAGCATGTGCTGAAGGAGCTTGCTGCGCCAGGTGAGCTGAGCAAGACGGCGTTAATAATAGGGACGAAGATTTCGGCTTCGAGAATAAATGAGAAGCTTCAGCATTACGTTAATTCTTTCATAATATGCAGGGAATGCAAAAGACCGGATACAAAGATCGAGAAGGCTGAGGGCCTTACTTTCATTAAGTGCTCTGCATGCGGCGCAAGGCATGTTGTCCGCTAGCCGGAAAACCACCTGCCAAGACCTTCCTGCTTGTCTTTCTCTTTTCCGAAAACCTCCTCAACCCTGTTCCTTGTGAGAAGAAGCGTTTGCTGGAGGTAAGGTGAAACAGCATAGCTTTCAGCGAGGCTCATGGCCGGGCCAAGATACTTGATGATTGTTCCTTCAGATACTGTGAAGATGAGCTTTCCGCCGCAAACATCGCAGCTTCCTTTGAGGGGCGGCCTTCTGAACTTTTTGTTGCATTTGACGCACCTGAACTGCTGCGTGGAAAACTTTCTTAGGTTGCCCTTTATGTCTTTTAGAAGGTGCTTTTCAATTACGAGGGAAGCCACGTCTGTGGCGTCCACTGCCCTGATGCGCTTTGCCAGCTCCATCTGCCCCCTCATCTTTTCCTCCATTGAGGGCAGCTTTTTGTATGCAGAGAGAAGAACCCCTTGGTTAATGTTTCCAAGCTCATGAGTGAACCCAATTTTCTCGTACTGCGCCGGTGTTCCTAGCCTGCTGCCGAGAAGCTCTATATTAACTTCGTAAGGAAGCTTATAATCTGCTGCCGCTTCATAAAATTCCGGCGGATAGTGCCAGACAACATCAAACCTGTGCGCCATGTCATCGACCTCTGCGGGAACAACCTTGGGTATCAGAACCAGGGGGCTGTCCATTGTTTTTGCGCCTCTTGAGTCAGGAAGATACTGCCTTGAAAAGTTAAGCAGGGCGTCCATAAGTAGCATCACGCATGCCTCATCTCCATCCGCATCCCTTCTCATAGCTGCATGGAAAAGCGGGTGGGCTAGGAACGCCTGGGTCTGGGAGAACCCTATTATTCTGCCCACTATGCCTGCAGATATGTGTGGTGCAATCCCTATCACGAGGCTTCCTGCAAGCTCGCTCTTGTCCTTCAGCCTGTAAAAGGGCTTGAGCCTGTAAAAGCCGGTCAGAAGGTCATCGACAAAATTAGCGATTCTGAAAAGCACGTCGTCTGCCCTCTCATCAGGAGATTCCGGGCTTGCGGGCAGAATTACGTCCTGCGGCTTTATTTCGAGCAGCTGGTCTTCTGTTTCGAGCTGCCTGCCTTTGTAGTCTGTTTCGTAACCGAGCGCTTTCAGCTTTTCAATGCTTGTTCCTATTTCTGAAGCTTTGAAATGCGTTATTGGCAGTTCGCTCATGTCGTATCTTGTCGTTCCGTCTTTGTTGACAAAAATGTCGTGCTTTGCCCTAAGGAGCCCTTTAACAAGGTTTTCAGGCGTGTGGTCTTTGTTCGAAGTGCCCCTTACACCTTTTATCAGGTCAGGAAAAGTTTTCATGCCGAGTGTTTTAAGTGCTGCTTCGAAATAATCTTTTATTTTAATAGGGCGCTTCATGAACAACGCCGCTTTTCCGTGCCTGCATTCTTCTTTCTCTATCACCCCGCACTGATCGCAGAAATACCTTCTTTTTGTTTTGCGTGAGCAGGTTTCGCAGAGAGGGTAGATTGTTTCTTTTGAGCACTTCTGGCAGTAATATATAGGGAAGTCTGCTATGACTTTTCCTTCTTCGACAGCTGCGTTGAAGGACCTCAGCCGCCCCCCCTCATCACCCACAGGGAAAAGCACCTGGGGGCTGCCTGTAAGGTGCCTCATCTTTGCCTTTTCAGGCCTGCCCATCCTTGCGCCAATGAAAGTTCCGCACTTATCAGCCACTTTTACTGGTGATAGAAGGTTCACTATTTCAAGCGAGGTGTCTTCTGGCGCAGGGGTGAAATCCTTTTTTTCGTTTAATGCTAAACAGGCAGTAAGAATTTCCATTTCGTTTTGGCTTATCACGACGAATTCTTTGCTGACTGCAGCGTGGGGAATTCCTGCCACCTCAAGCGCCCTTTTTGGCTCTGACTTGAAGGGGAGCACAAGCTTCTTTTTGCCGCCCTCTCCCTTGACTTCGCCTTTGGAAAGCCACTCCCTCAGGGCTACGAGCTGAGAAGGCGTTATTGAGTTCCAGTAATATGTGTATTTTGGGTGGAGGGGGATTCTAAGCTTTTCTGATATTTTTATTGCAGATGAAGCAGTTACCGTTGTTAAAAAGGGGTTCTTAATGAACGCGTCAACATGGTCTGCGGGGGCGCTAAGGTGCTCTGCAAGCTTTTCAACATCAAGCGAGCCAAAAATATTTACTGCCGCGCGCTCAAGATCCTGCACATACCACTCTTCACAGTATCCTGCAGGGACTAAAATGTGCCCCCTATCATAGAAGTCTCCGTAGCTTATGAGGATATCACCCAGGTATAGGATCTCTTCTATTTCTGGGGCATACTGCTTGGCTGAAGATTCTGCTTCTATTTTTATGACTGCGCCGCTTTTGAGCCGGACAACAGGACCGTCAAGGTTCTCGCAGGGAGTTATGGCTGCTGCTTTTCCAGGGCGCTCTACCTTAAGTTGTGTGCCTATGGCTATGTACTTGTCGAGCACAACCATTGTGGCGGGGTGGATGGCGGCTGCGGAATAGCCGCTCATTCTGCTTCTGCCATACCTAAGCCTTAAGCCGCCGGAATTAAGGGGATATGACAAGACCGGCCTGCCCGCTACAAGGTCGGATATGTATGTGAAGTCTGGAGATATTTTTTGTGTTGTTGCCCCGCCCATGCTTTTCTTCTTTTTTTGCAGCTTTAGGAACCGGTCCAGGAAATCCCATTTTATGCCGAATTCTTCGCCAAGCGAGCTTATTGACTTCCTCATTTTCTGCGCCTTAAGCGCAAGCGAAGACACTACAAGGCAGACCCCGCTCCTTAGCCTGTTGGTTTCCACTCTTGGCAGGTCTTTGTAGTTGCTGACCTCAACAGTTTCTGTAGGGTCGCCGTCAACCTCAACCGGAAGGCTTTCTATAAGGAGCCGCGTCTCCTCTGCGCTCGGCTTGTACTGGAGATTTGTGATTCTTTCATGATAATCCTCAAGCTCTGTTATGAACCTGTTTATCTCCTCCTCTGTGGGATCGTACTCTGGATAGCCCATCTTAGTCCTTATGTAGTCTGTTATCAGGAGGCAAACGCCTATTGCCGTGCCCCCTGCGCCTCTTATCGGCCCTGCAAAAGAAGCTGCAAGGTAGTCTCTGCCGTCCTGCCTCTTTTTGATTTTTAGTTCTATGAAGCCTTCAAGCGGCGCGGCAACAACACCTGTTGTGTGGTATGCAAAACCGGTCCTTATCCCTGCTTCCATTGCCTCTCTCTGGCTTCCAAACTTGCAGAACTTTTCTTTTGCAACTTCTTCAGCGATTATAAGCGCAACCTGCCATGAAAGAGCACCGTATTTTTTTTCGAGCTGCTGTATTCTTTTGGAAACGCCAGAGTTGCTAAGCGCCGGCGCCGCTATTGAGACAAGCCCTTCAACCCGCTCTGCCATGTTTTTGGTCAGCGGCAGGTCTACTGTTTCTTCTGGGTCAAGCCCCTTGCCCCTTGCCTCTGTTGCGCGGGAGTAAGCTTTTTTCAGGCTGCTTTCTATTTCCCTGAAATACTTCGACATGCTTTCGCTTTCTTCTTCCATTTTAGTCTGAACCGAACTTCAGTATTTTTACATCCCTTGTCTGAAGGTTTACAACAGGCACCCTTGCAGGCTCAGGCTTGTGCCCGAGCTTCTCCTGAAAAGGGGTTTTTGACTGCCAGCATGAACCGGAAATCAGGGTAACGCCCCTATAGTGCGAAACGGATGTTTTATGAAGGTGCCCTGTTGCGAAGATGTCAGGAACTGCGTCTATAAAGAGGGGGTCTGCCTCTGCGTCAGGTATGTAAAGGGTTGATGTATGGGAAGGCGCGAGGTGCCTTCTTTTGAGCAGGAACTTCATTATCAGGTCTGCGCGGTCATACCCTCCTTTCTGCCTTATTGAGTCGACATTTGCCACGTAATAATCAAAGCTGTACCCGTGGTAAAGGAGCACGTTAATGCCGGGGAAAGTGCTGCTTGAGTCTATGTTGACAAGGCTCGGGTTTGAAACTGTTATGATGTTGGGCAGTTTTGTTAGCGCCGAAGTGAACTCGCTGGAGAAGGGGGGCTGCGGCTCTGATATTCTTGTTGCGTCGTGGTTTCCTGGGCAGATTATTATTTTGATTCTTTGGGGTATTCTGCTGAGGAGTTCTGCACATGCTTTGTACTGTCCGTATATGTCTTTGATTGAGAGCTCGTACTGCTGGTTTGGGTAGACGCCAACGCCGTCTACTGCGTCTCCTGCAAGGAAGAGGTACTTTACCTTTGATGCAATTGCGCGTTGCTGCTCTGTTCCCTGATTCCCGCAGATCCACTTGATAAAGCGCTCAAACTCGTTTGATAAGAACATTTCAGAGCCTACGTGCATGTCGGAAAGGAAGACAGCATACCCTTCATAGGGTGATTTCTTGAGAAAAGAGTTTGCCATTATGTCTGGCAGGATAAGGGCGTTTACAAACAGGATGTCGTTTCTTATGCTGCCTGTAACCCCAACTATTTCGTCGTGCACGAGCTCCTGCGCTGTTTCAAAAACATCCTTCTTGCCGGAATTTACAACCGCTTTTATGCTTCCCGTCCTGTCTTCCAGGGAAAGCAGGATGTTCCCGCTCTTTGTTGCCTGCTTTTCATAAACAGCGCCTATAAATGAAACATTGTCTGAAGGCCTTCCTTTTATTCTGCCGATAGAAGTAAGGTTCGAAAGGCCCTGCCGATTGGTTAAGAGTTTTTCTATGCTTGAGTATCTTGAATTAAAATAAGATATGAAATCTTGAACCCCCCTTTTTTGGGGTTTTTTATCGTAGGAGGAAAGGACTTTTACCGCTGCCGAGCCGGCTGCCGCGGGCGGAACTGTGGTTTCAGGGCAGTCTTCTTTTTGTTCTTTTTTTCCCTCTTCCAGAATAAGCCCCTCCGGGCTTACTTCAGCATAGCCGTTCTTTTCAATCTCGGACAAAAGCTCTGGAGAAACAAGTATGTTCTTGCTGATGAGCTGCGCTATTTTTTCTTTCTTTTCATCCGAATTCATAATCATCTCCTGAGCCCCAAAGAGGCGGTAAGCGCGTGGTGAATCCTCTCTGTTGTTGCGCGGGGAACGGCCATCTTTATTTCCCTTGTGCGGCCGTAGCGGCCTTTCGATATCACTCTCACATTAATCACGCCAAGCATGTCAAGTTCAGATATCATGTCTGAAACGCGGCGCTGCGTTAACGGGCGGAGCCCTACTTTCTTGCAAAGGTCCTTGTAAAGCTCATAAACCTCGCCTGTGAAAATCATGCTGTTATTCTTCTGCTCGCTTATCGCGATTATCGAGTAAAGGGTTGCCTGCATCTGTGTTGGCTGCGTGGCCAATGCCTCAAATATCTTGTCCCTGTCAATTTTGTCCTCTGCCTCGTCAACGTTCTTTGTGGTTACTTTGCCCTGGCCGTTGCGCTCTGCGAGCTCCCCCGATACGCGGAGAAGCTCAAGCGCCCTTCTCGAATCCCCGTGCTCCATCGCCGCGTATGCTGCGCATTTGGCAGTTACTCCGTCTTCAACCGCGCCGTTTCTGAACGCCTGCTTTACGCGCTTGTCAAGTATGTCTTTAATCTGAAGCGCGTTGTAGGGAGGGAAGAGAAGCTCCTCCTCAGAAAGGGAGGACTTGACGCGAGGGTCAAGGTGCTCTATGAAGGTGAGGTCATTTGATATGCCAGCTATAGCGACTTTTGCGTTTTTTAGCTCTTCGTTGACCCTGCTTAGAGTATAGAGTAGCCCATCCCCTGTCTTCTTCACCAGCTGGTCAATCTCATCCAGAACGAGGATGAGAAGCCTGCCGTTCTCGTCAAGGGCTGAAAAGAAGGTCTTGTAAATTTCGTCTGTAGGAAGGCCTGTTGGAGGTATCTGCTTGCCGCACTCGCGGGCAAGGTGCGCTATTAGCCTGTACTCTGTATCAGCTATCTTTTTTAGCTTGCAGTTAACGTATATGGTGCTTACCGGAATTTTTTTCTCTTTTGCTGTTTTCATCAGGTTTTCAAGAACGTACCTGACGGATACTGTCTTGCCGGTGCCGGTCTTCCCGTAAACAAATATGTTAGAAGGCCTTTCAAGCCTTAACGCGGGGGCCAGTATGTTTGCAATCTGCTTAATTTCGCCGTCCCTGTGCGGGATTTCAGGCGGGATGTACGTCGACTGCAAAACCTGTTTCTCTGTGAAGAGCGATGCCCGGTTAAGATAACTTTCAAAGAACTCCCCAAGATCGTGCTGGTTTTCTTTATCAGACATAACTCTTACACCTTCGTTTCTTTTGGAAAAAAGCAAGCGCTGAACTTTATAAATTATATTCCATTCCAAAAAGAATATTACAATATACATTTCCCACAACATAATAGCTCCGTCTATTATTAATTTATTTCTATATTGAAAATAATGTTATGTTACTTATTTGATTGAAAAAAGACTAAAACTAATATACTCTTTTCCACACGAAACGAACGGGTCAGGGTTCAAAGAAACAGTGTTATCACTCTTTAATAGCGAAAAAACAAAACCTTTAAATAAGCCGGCGCGTTGCTCTCCTTGATATGCTTTTACAGAAAGAGTTCGTTCACCAGCTTAAAGACTTCGGGCTCAATAGTTATGAGTCCAAGCTATGGGCAGCTCTTTTGTCCCGAGGCGCAGCCACTGCCGGCGAGCTTTCTGATATTGCTAATGTTCCTAGGTCAAGAAGCTACGATGTTCTCGAGAGCCTCGAGAAGAAGGGGTTTCTTATTGTCAAGATAGGCAAGCCAATAAGGTATATGGCCGTTCCGCCAGAGCACGTAGTGGACCGCGTCCGCAAGCGAATAGCAGAAGAGGCGGAGGAAAAGGTAGCTGTAATATCAAAAATCGAAAAAAGCTCTCTACTTGAAGAGCTAAAAGCCCTCCACAACTCAGGGATAGAGACCATAGACCCTCTGGAGCTTTCAGGCACGCTCAAGGGGAGGAAGAACATATACTCCCGCATTGATTTTGCGATCAAAAATGCGCAAAAGGAAGTCATAATATCCACGACCGCAGAAGGGCTTAAGAGGAAAAGCGAAATCTTCCGAAATTCGCTCAAAAAAGCCAATTCCAAGGGGGTTAAGATAAGGATAGCCGCACCGCTATCTGATGCAAAAGACTCTGCGGCCGAACTCTCTGAATTCGCAGAACTGAGAACAACGAACGCAGAAGCAAGATATTTCATAATTGATGCAAAGCAGGTTTTTTTCATGCTGGCCAAAAAGACAGAGAGCCCGTCTCTTGACGCGGCAATCTGGATCAACTCTCCTTTCTTGGCGGCATCCTTTAAGGCGCTCTTTGACAAATCATGGGCCGGGCTTAAGGCCCTCTCCCGCTAGAAACGCACTAAATACAAACGTTTTTATACTATGAACGCAAATCTTTACTTAAATCTGGTAAACACTAAAAGAGGTGAAGTGTAGATGACTGCGGACATCAATGTTGTTATACTTTCTGTTATAATCGGCACGCTTGCCGCAATAGTATACTCCCTGAGAATTCTTGTTCTGATGGAACGAAGGGTGGCAAGAATCGATGAGAACCTTTTGGCCATAACAAAAAGGATAGCCCTTGAAGAATTAAAGATTGAGAGGGAAGAGAAGAAAATCGAAGCCGTGATGGGCGGTCGCAAAAAGAAAAAGAAGCGCTAATTCACTTTTTCCTTTTTAGTTTCTTTAGCTCCTGTCGGAGTTTCTTTATTTTTTCTATGTTGTCTTCCTTGTCTATTATCGAGCCGCACTCAGGGCACTTAAACTCAAACTCAAAAGCCCTCTCAAAGTCCAGGCGCACGCACTTCTGCTTGCAGATGAAAAAATCACCCGAGGACTCTCTCTTGAGCCGCTCCCTTATGTTTTCCTCTTTTTCATTATCGAGCTGCCTGGCCCTGTGGGCGGCGTTTTTTGGCTGAAGCGTCCAGTAATAGATATACCAGCCCTTTTTCTTGTCTTTCCTCCTTATGAAAGAGGCGAGGTTAAGGCTGTTTAATTTGTAAAGAATGTTCCTCGTCTCATTAACGTCTTTGTTTATCTTATCTGCAAGCTTGAACTCCGAAAAGTTAACCCTGTTCTTCATAGCCCTGACGAGAGGCAGCGCATCCTCTCCAATTTCTTCTTTTACAACTTCCTCTATCAGGCCTTTTTCCTGCTTCATTTCCCCCTTTAATCCTCCTGCAATAGCTCCTCAAACAAAACACCTTTCACCTTTGCAGAGTTTAGCGTAATACAAAAGCCCTTCTGCGTCTTTTGCAGGTCCTCAGGAGCTACAAAGAACCATTTTTGGTTATTAAACTTAACTCCAACCCAGGGCTCTGCGCCAAAAGCAGTAGCAAACCCCTTCAGCCCGTCAAGGTCGCCTTCTTGAAAGTATTTCGCCTTGTCCCTTGATGTTTTGCACTCTATTGCAAGCTTTCTTACCCTGTTACTGGCTATCACGTCAGGGCAGGGAAACCTCGCGGCGCCGGACGCGGGGGTTCTCACAGCAGCCCACCCGCTATCCCAGAACATATGGACAAGGTCCCTTTCAGCATTTATCCCCTTCGACTTCCGGTTCACACAGTAAGGCTCTCTGGGGCCAATATAAACTTTACGTCTATTTCCAGCAAAACAATTAAATAAGCGCCGATAATCCCCCCCCTATGGCAAAACGGGGCATACCGCTCGCTTCAATTGAACGCATTATACGGGGCGTCGACCCAGAGATAAGGGTCTCAGATTCCGCAAAGCTCGAGGTAAGGCGTGAGTTAGAAAACTTTGCAGCTTCAAAAGCGCTTAAGGCGTGGAAGCTTGCAGAACATGCAGGCAGGCGCACTGTAAAGGAGCAGGATATTCTCCTTTCAGCCCAGCATTAAACCCGTATTCTCATAAAGTCTTTTGCGCAGAGGGTCTTATCGAAGTAGTTTCTTGCTTCCTCTGCCAGCTTTTCAGGGTTCTTGTAGCGAGGCGAGAAATGGGTTATTACCAGCTGTTTTACGTTAGCCCTGTTAGCTATCATTGCAGCGCTCTTCGCAGTCAGGTGCTTGTATTCTTCAGCCTTGTGTTCAAGCTCCTCACTATAAGTGGCCTCACACACCAGAATATCCGCATCTTTCGCCAACCCAACACAGCTCTCGCACATTACTGTGTCAAGTATGAAAGCAACGCTTTTCCCTTCTTTTTCATAAGTAACCTGTTCCGGCATTATTTTTTTGCCCTTCCAGGTTACGCTTTTTCCTTCCTGAAGCTTGCCAAGAAGCGGGCCCTGCGGAATCCCGAGCTTTTTTGCAGCATCCACTTTTATCTTTCTTTTAGCCTTTTCAGAAAATCGGTACCCAAGGCAGGGCACGGTGTGCTCCAAAAGCTTCGCCTCGATGCAAAAATCCTCATTCTCAAAAAATATTCCGTCTTCCTCAATTTCCCTGACTTTAACTTCAAACTTCTCCTCAAAGAAGAAGGCTTTCTTTATGTATTCAAAGTGCTTTTTCGTTCCCCTTGGTCCGTATATCTCAAGGATTTTTGAGTATTCTGAAGCGCTTATTGTCTGCAGAAGCCCCGGCAGGCCGAGAACATGGTCCCCGTGCCAGTGGCTTATCAGTATCTTTGTTATTTTCGGGCTCGCAACCCCTGCCATCTTCAGCTGCCGCTGCGTGCCCTCCCCGCAGTCAAGAAGAATGTTTTCAGCCCCGTAGGTAAGCAAAATGGCAGAATGGTTTCTTTCCTTTGTCGGCACCATTGAGCTCGTGCCTAAAAACAGCAGTTCCATACAGGCAAGCAACCCCCGTCATTATTTAATACTTATGTTCTGCCCAGCGCAAACCTTTTAAACTAACCCGCAGTATTTACCTCTATGGCAAAAGAACCTGTTAACGCCTATTTTTCAGATGGCACGGTTATTACTGAGGACTCTGATTCTGCAAGAGAGCTTTACGACAAGAGCAGATACGGCGCCATCAACAAGGAAAACAAGCTGCAGCTTTCGCTTATAGAGGCGCTATACCTGCTCGACAAAAAATGGATTGTAGTGCTTGATGGGAGGAACCGGACCGTTCCTAGAGAAAGGTTCGTGAAGCGCGCCAGAAAGCTCGAGCCTAAGTTCTGGCCAAGGTACTGCGTTTTCCGCGACATCAGGGACCGCGGATACATAATCAAGACTGCCCTTAAGTTTGGCGCAGATTTCAGGATATACGAAAGGGGGAAAAAGCCCGGCGAGGCGCATGCCCGCTGGATAGTTTACCCTGTCAAGGAGGGGGAGCACTTAACATGGCACGAATTTGCGGCAAAGAACAGGGTTGCGCATTCAACAAAAAAGAGGCTCCTTATCGGCGTAGTTGATGATGAGGGTGATGTGAGCTACTGGGAAGTCCGCTGGATGCGGCCTTAGTTTTGGCAAAATATTTAAAATTACAGGAAACCTTTTCTTCATGGAAAAAAATACTCAGGTACTTGAGCTTGTAAACCGCCGAGGTCCCATTATCCCTTCCCAGATATCCGGCGAGATAGGCACAGATATACTTCTTGCTTCAGCAATACTTTCAGAGCTTGCTTCTAAAAAGCAAATCAGGGTCTCCAAGCTCAAAGTGGGTGGAACTCCCCTTTATTATTTCCCAGGTCAGGAAGAAAAGCTGCAGGAATTCATCAAGTACCTTAACGGAAAGCAGAGGGAGGCATACGAC
>JAFGRH010000068.1 GCA_016935265.1 Candidatus Woesearchaeota archaeon
AAGAGAGGATCTCTTTGTCGGTCCAAGCCCGCCGTTGGGCAGTATCTTTGCCTTTGAGATTTCCTTTTCCTCGTGGTCAATGTCGTGGATTATGAATGCAACATTTTCAAGAAGCAAAACTTCGCCAAACCTGCTTCCGTGCTTTACCCTGATTCTCGCCCTTTCAATCTCCTTGCCGCGCTTCCTCTGCATGTACTCGACAAGGAACTTTGTTAATTCGCCTGAACTCTTCTTTACCTTGGCAACCTCTGCCTTGGTAAGCTTGCCTGACTCGTAGTCCTTCTTAGCCTTGAGTATCTCATTGAGTATCCTCAAAAACTTTGCAGGGATTTTTCCCTGGCTTATCATCTCATCCTCGAAAATCTTTACAATCTCAAGGTCATCAACGCGCTCTATGCCCTCAATCTTTAGCACGTCCCTTATCATGGTGACAACGCTGTCATAGATGTGAACCATGTTTTCCTCTTCCTTAAGCTTGCTTATCGCCTCAAAAAGCTTTGTAAGGCGCTTTAGATATCGCTCTGAGTCAGCAAGGACCTGGTCAACCTCCTTTCCTGTAAGCTGGGTCTTCTCGCTGTGCTCAAGGCTCTTCCTCAGCTCTATATTCCTTTCAAGTATCCTAACATATTCCTCCTCAAGCATCTTCTCCTTCCTGACAAAAAGCTCCCTGACAACATTTGGAGTTTCCTTCGGAGTTGGCGGCGGGACGCCGTAAAGCATTATAGCTGCCTGCGTAGGGGTAAGAATCGCCCAGAAAGTGTCTTCCATGCCAATTTCCTTAAGCTTGGACTTCACCCTGCCTAAAATCTGGTCGCCTGTGCTCATGTACATCTCAATCGCTTCCTGCGAAGGCTTAATCCTGCCCATCTGCAGGAGCTGCTTCCACGCCATGAAAATCCCGCGGTCGTAGAGCGGAACGCCGTCCCTCAGGAAAGTGAAGATGATGGGATTGGCTTCCCTCATTGAGTCCCAGAAGTCAGTAAGGATGTAAACCTGGATGTTGAGCTTGTTTTTTATTCCGGTCATATCCCCCGCTTCCAATCCCATGCCGATAATTATTGCCCTAAGCTTGTCCTTAAGCTCTGCGCGCGTCATTCGCTTGACATCCGTGTCATCTACCACAAGGAAAACATCAATGTCCGACTTTTCAGTTGCGCGGCCCTGTATAAGCGAGCCGGCAAGCACGTAGCTGACAATGTAGCGCTCAAACTTCTTAATCACCATGCTCTTGTGAATCTCGGTAATCTTTAGCGCTGCAAGCAATCCCCGGTCATAAACAGGCGCTCCAACAGAAATCATCCTTACAAGGTCATACTTTCCGTCATAGCAGTTCTGCCAGAGCTCTGAGACAATTACCACCTGTATGAGAATCTTGCTGTCAATCTCCTCAGCCATCTTCTGGATTATCGCGAGAAGCTTTGACTTAAGCTCCTCCTTTGACATCTTCTTGCTGTCAGAGTCATCAACAAGCACGAGGACGTTAATCTTGTCCTTAAGCGCAGCCTGCGCCTTTTTCTGCTCCTCACTAAGCTGTACGCCCTCAGGAAGCTTGTCAGGCTGTACAGGAGGGAGAAGTTCAATCCCCATAATGTACTTGTCAAACTTTTTCAGAACATCCTGCTTAAATCGGTCAAGCTTGCCTTTTATCTCAAGCACCTTCTTCTGCGAATCCTTCGGCAGCTTTGAAATGGCTTCTGAGAATTCGTCCTTCTTTTGCTCCTTCTTTTTCTGCTTGGCAGCTTTTTTGGGCATAGCCCAGAGCAATGGCAGATGGTATTTAAACGTTGCTGTTTTACCTGCCTGAAGACGAATCCACAAAGAAGTAGTGAAATGGGAAAAATATTTATAGAAAGAAAACAAGCGATAACAAAACATTCCTAAAAAACGGAGGTTGATGGAAAAGATGGCAACTGCAACAAAAGAAAGCACGCTTGACAAGATGCTTGAGGAACTGGATGAGGAGTATATTGATAATAAGGTTTCAAAGCCTCATGACAAGATAAGGAACAAGTACAAAGTAGAAAAGGATGAGATTGCGGATTATAATACATTTAAACAGGAAATAACAAAATATGTTCAGCACCACTGGAAAGAGTGGTACAAGGGAAACATAAGCGACGGCGAGGCTTTTGCGCATGCACACGAAATTCTCAACTCTGCCTTAAGGGACCGCGGCGGATTTGTCGAAGCCTTCAAGATGGCGAAGAAAGGCAAGTTTGCGGATGTGATTGATGCGCTTTCAACTAACTTCGAGAGCGAGGCTAAGCAAAAGCACATATCAAGCGTGCTGAACTCAGTAGACCCGCTTGACTACGACACGCAGACAGAGATTGTGTCAGGTCTGATGGAAAAGCAGAGCGGGCTGTTCCCTGCCGACATGAAAAAGAAAGACCCCAAGCACATAGCAAGGGACTACGGCAAATTTGCCCAGCACTACGCTGCGATAAGGACGCAGGTAAAGGACGATTACGCCAAGTAATAGCCCTTTTCTTTTTCTTTTTTAATATTATTTAGAGAAAGTTATATAAACCCAGTTACAGCCCACTTCAGGAATGATTACGATAACACTGCCTGACGGCAGCAAGCTGAAGCAGGAGAAGGGGAAGACCTCGCTTGACGCTGCAAAGGGCATCGGGGCAAGGCTTGCAAAGGACGCACTTGCAGTTAAGGTTGACGGCGAGCTCAAGGATTTGAATTCTGAGCTGGCAAAGGACTGCTCGCTAAAGATACTCACCTTTTCTGATGAGGAAGGAAAGAAGGTTTTCTGGCATACGGCAGCGCACGTTATGGCGCACGCAATAACAAGGCTGTTCCCAAAGGCAAAGCTCACAATAGGCCCAACATGGGAGAACGGATTCTATTATGACATAGCAGCAGAGCCCTTCAAGCCTGAAGACCTTGAAAAGATAGAGAAAGAGATGAAAAAGATAGTTGCGGAGAATCTGCCAATCACAAGGAAAGTAGTTAAAAGGGAGGAGGCAAAGAATCTCTTCAAGGGAAACAAGTACAAGCTAGAGATACTTGAAGAGGAAGCAAAAGGAAAGGAAATATCGCTCTACACCCAGGGCAGCTTCACAGACCTCTGCCAGGGCCCGCATCTCCCAAGCACAGGATATGTAAAGGCATTCAAGCTTACCAAAGTCTCAGGAGTCTACTGGAGAGGCGACGCAAAAAACGATCAGCTCCAGAGAATTTACGGAGTAGCTTTTCCTGCAGAGAAGCCGCTTAAGGAATACCTCACAATGATTGAGGAGGCAGAGAAGCGCGACCACAGGCTGCTCGGAAAGAAGCTTGATTTGTTCAGCTTCCACGATGAAGCGTCCGGAATGCCTTTCTTCCACCCAAAGGGCATGATAATAGTCAATGAGCTGATGAACTTCTGGAGAGCAGAGCACATAAAAGCAGGCTATGACGAAGTAAGGACGCCAATCATACTAAGCAAAAGCCTCTGGGAGCAGAGCGGGCACTGGGACCACTACAAGGACAATATGTACTTCACCAAGATTGACGGAAAAGACTACGCTGTGAAGCCGATGAACTGCCCAGGCGGGATGCTGATATACAGGGAAAAGGTGCACAGCTACAGGGAATTCCCGCTGAGGGTTGCTGAAGTAGGGATTGTCCACAGGCACGAGCTCTCAGGAGTGCTCTCAGGGCTTTTCAGGGTCAGGAGCTTCACTCAGGATGACGCTCATATCTTTATGACGCCTGACCAGATAGACAGCGAGGTAAGCAGGCTGATAGACTTCATAGACTACTTTTACAAGAATTTCGGATTTGAATACCATGTCGAGCTGAGCACAAAGCCTGACAAGGCAATGGGCGACCCAAAGCTCTGGAAACAGGCAGAAGATGCCCTTAACAGGGTGCTCAAAGAGAAGGGAATAAATTACAAGCTAAACCCGGGAGACGGGGCATTTTACGGGCCAAAAATAGACTTCCACATAAAGGACTGCATAGGAAGGACGTGGCAGTGCGCCACGATACAGCTTGACTTCCAGATGCCAGAGAAGTTCGACCTTACTTACGAGGGAGCAGACGGCAAGAAGCACCGCCCCGCAATACTCCACAGGGTTGTTTACGGGGCGATTGAGAGGTTCTTCGGTATACTCGTGGAGCACTATGCAGGAAAGTTCCCGCTTTGGCTGAGCCCTGTGCAGGTCAGAATACTGACTGTAGCGGACAGGTTTAATGACTACGGAAGGCAAGTTGAGAAGGAATACTCAGCAAAGGGCATAAGGGTGGAAGTTGATGAAAGGACAGAATCCGTTTCTTACAAGGTCAGGCAGGCAGAGCTTGACAAGATAAACTACATAATAGTCGTCGGGGAAAAGGAGATAAAAAGCAAGGGAGTTACAGTAAGGACCAGGGACAACAAGATTCTTGGAGAGATGAAGAAAGAGGCTTTCCTTGAGAGGCTTCTGAAGGAGATAGATGAGAAAAAATGACAATGCCGCTTGAAGAGATAAGCAGAATGATCGGGAAAATGGTGAAAGTGGTGCTGAGAAGCGGAAGGGAAGTAGAGGGAAAGCTGGTTTCCTTTGACCTTAACGCGAACGTCGGAATAGAGACCAAAAACGAGCTGGAATTCGTCCAGGGGCAAGAGGTCTGCACAGTCAGCTGCTCGGATCTATAAGCAAAGGTTTATTAATACCCTCAGATTTACCGATTTGGGTTTACAATGGGACAGCAAGAAGTAAGCGATTTCCTGAAGAAACACGCTAAAAAGTGGTTCACATCTAAAGAGATTGCTAAGCACCTTAACGTATCTACCGGTTCTGTCATAAATAACCTGTCTAAGCTCAGGAAAAGCAGGCAGGTGCTCTACAAGCCGGCTGACCGCGTAAACCAGTACCAGTACAAGTACAAGAAATGATAAAAACTGTGCGAGCAGGGGGTGTGCTTGCCTTTTTGGTTTTAATTCTGGCAGTAGTTTTATTTATAGCAGCCCTGCCTATAATCTTGGCAGTCGCCATAATTATAATAGCAATCGGAGGCATAGCCTTCCTTATGTCCTCCCTATTCGGGAAAAAGCAGAAAAGGAAGAAGGAAAACGTTATAGATGTAAAATACAGGATAAAGGATTAGAATGAATCTTGAGGAAAACAGGAAGAGAGTAAATGCGCTTATTGAAGCATTTCTGCCAAGAAAGCTGGACAGGGCATTTCTGGAGCGCATCACAGGCATGGAAGCAGAGCATTATGACCTCGAAGCTCTAAACAAAGCCATAACAGAGCCTGTCTGGGAGTTCCTTGACAGGGGCGGGAAAAGGTGGAGGCCCTTCCTTACAGCTGTCTGCTGCGAAGCAGTGGGAGGAGATACTGGCAAATTTGCAGAGCTTCTTATCATAACCGAGCTGCTCCACAACGGAACGCTCATTGTTGATGATGTTGAAGACAGCTCTGAGAAAAGGAGGGGAAAGCCCTGCCTCCACAAGGTTTACGGCAGGGACATAGCGCTTAACGCCGGCAACACGCTTTACTATTTGCCTTACACGCTTGTGAAAATGGCGGACTTGGACGAGAAAAAGAAAAATGCGCTTTACGAGCTAATCAACGATGATATGCTCAAGCTGCACATCGGGCAGGCAACTGACATATACTGGCACCGGTCCAGCAAGGAAGTCAGCGAAGAAGAATATCTCCGGATGTGCGCCAATAAGACAGGAGCCATGGCAAGGCTTGCCGCAAAGCTTGGAGCAATAATTGGCGGCGGGAGCGGGAAGCAGGTTAATGCTCTTGGAAATTTCGCAGAGACAGTTGGAATCGCCTTCCAGATACAGGACGACATCCTCAACCTTGAAGGCGGTCTTGGCAAGGAATACGGCGATGACATAACCGAGGGAAAGAAGAGCCTGCCTGCGATAATAGCATCCAAAGAAGAGCCAAGGCTCACCGAGATACTTGGAATGCAGACAAATGACAAAAAGCTTATCGACGAGGCTATTGCTATAATAAAGAAGCAGAGGGGCATAGAAAAGTCGAGGAAGCTTGCGGCAGAGCTTGTTGAAAGCTCGCTGAAAGAGCTAGAAACAGTACTGCCTGAAAGCAGGGCAAAAGCATCCCTTAAAGAGCTTGCAGGATTCCTTATAGAAAGAAGCAGCTAGCTATTTCCCGAAGCGCCTCTCGCGCTCGCCAAACTCCTTTATGCACTTCACTAGGTCCTCTTTCTCAAACTCCGGCCAGAGCTTCTCTATGAAAAAAAGCTCTGAATAAGAGCACTGGTAAAGAAGGAAGTTGCTAAGGCGCTTATCCCCGCCGGTCCTTATTATCATCTCAGGCTCATCTTCCATGTAAAGGTACTTGCTGAAAAGCTTCTCATCAATCTCCGCCTTGAGCTTGCCCGACTCAACATCCTTAACGATTCTCCTCGCAGCGTCAACAATCTCAGCCCTTCCACCGTAAGCCATGGCAAAGTTGACAGTGTAATTGGTGTTGTTCTTAGTACGTTCCATAAGCGATTTCATGGATTTCTGCACGTCTTCCGGAAAGAGCTCTATCCTGCCGATAAACCTTACCCTTATCCCGCGCTTCTCAAAGCGCTCGTCCTTCGTGGCAGCTTCAAATTCAGACTTGAAAACTTTCATTATATAGTCAAACTCCTCCTTGGGCCTGTTAAAGTTCTCAAGAGAAAATGCGTAGAGAGTAAGCTCCTTAATGCCGAGCTCGCTGCACCAGTCAAGAAGCGCCTCAACCTTCTTCGCGCCCCACTCATGGCCCTTCCAGGGCTTTAGCATTAATCGCTTCGCAAACCTTCTGTTCCCATCCAGTATTATGCCTATGTGCTTTGGCGATGGCATGGAAACCGGTTACGCCTAAGTTATTTATAAAACTATTGGTAAAATTTAAATAATAGCCAGCCTGCTTCAGCCATATGATTAAGGTTTCGCCGTCAATTCTTTCAGCTGACTTTACGCGGCTTGCTGACGAGGTTAAGAGGCTTGAGAAGCACGTTGACATGTTCCACGTTGACATAATGGACGGGCACTTTGTGCCTAACATAAGCTACGGCCCCATAATCCTTGAGGCAGTGAACCGCGCCACAAATCTTCCGCTTGAGGCAGACCTCATGATTTCAAACCCTGACAAGTACGTAAAGGCTTTTGCAGATGCCGGAGCAGACATAATAACAATACATCCTGAAGCAGACTCGCCTCTTAAGGAAACGCTGGACAAAATCAGGGAGCTTGGAAAGAGGGCAGGCGTCTCGCTCAATCCAGAGACTAGGCTAAGCTCCATTGAAGGCGTATGGGACAAGATTGACCACCTTCTCCTGATGACTGTAAACCCCGGCTTCGGCGGGCAGAGCTTCATAGAATCCGTACTGCCGAAGATAACTGCCGCAAAGAAGCTGATTACCGAGCAAAAGCTTGGAATACCAATAGAAGTAGACGGCGGGATAAACGGGCAGACAGCAAAGCTGGCTGTAAAAGCAGGAGCGGACATACTCGTGGCAGGTTCTTACATCTACAAGAGCGAGGACTCTTTAAAAGCAATAGAAAGCCTGAGAAAATAGAATAAAAAAATAAAATAAGAAAAAGAAGCTTATCTGCGCTTCTTTCCCTTCTTCTTTTTGCCCCCGCGGACCATCTTAGCCCTGGAGACGTCACCCTGCTTGTCAATGAAATACAGGTAGCCTACTTCCTTCTTGACGCCAACTTTAGCGACAACTTCCTGCTTCTGTCGTCCCTTGTTGCGTCCGCCGCGGGCCATCTTTGCCCTGGCAACGTTGCCTCTCCTGTCGATAAAATACAGGTATCCCTTCTGCTTCTTAACACCCACTTTTGCAACTTTCTGAGCCATTTCTATTTCCCTCCTCACGCTCATCGACGTGAACATAGATGCCAGAAGCCCCCTTGTATTTAAATCTTATGATTTTTCGACGAAGTCAGGCAAATTTATCGTCTATGGCAGACAGGTATTCCTTGACGCGCTGCAAAGTGCTGTGGAGGAGGAAGCGCTCTATCTTCTCCTCAAATGTCTCACTCAGCGGCGAGAATTCAGTTATGCGGTAGGTTGTCTTGACCTTCTCAATGAAAAACAGGGATCGCAAGCGCTTAATCTGCCGGCGGACATTAGAAGGGGCAACCCCAAGCATCGGCAGCTTGTGCATCTTCCTGTTCTGGATTACTCTCTTCTCTATCTCTGAGCAGTTGAAAGCCCTCTTCCTCTTCATCCCTTTCAGGAGGACGTGAAGGACGTCGACAACAACATCCCGTGAATCGCCTGGCTGGAGAAGCCCGACAGCAAGGCAAACCTTTTTCACGAGCTCGCGCTCCTTAAGCTTTGCAGGCTTCTCATATTTTCTAAGCGTAATTTCAGAAAGCGGAACGTCCTTGGCAACTATCATCTCTAAAACCTTTAAGAAAATGTGTATAAATACTTTTCGATTAATTGAAAGATGATATGATTGCTCAGAAGTTTTGAGAAATTCCTGCGGGAGCATTTTTCCCCGAACTGGAAGAAATTTTGCGGTTAGGCTCCCAAAAAATATTTTTTTGAAAAAATTTTTCGACTATTAACGAATAAAAATAGAAAGCTTTTTATATGAGTATTGCCAGTAAAAATATCTGAAATTCAGTCGGGAAAAAAACATTTGATAAAAAAGGTGAAAAAAAGCGATGACGGAATCTTCAGAAAAGATTTCTGACAAAAATTCAACAAAGCGCGTGAAATTCGGATTCGGCCCCCATCTTGTCCTTGACGGATATGATGCGGACGTAAAGCGCTTGTCAAGCCTCCAGTTTGTTTACGGTTTTCTGGACAAGCTGCCTGAGGTAATCGGCATGCACAAGATTACTCCGCCTTACGTCTTCTACTATGACGGGGGGGACAAGCCAGAGGATGACGGCATAACAGGCTTTGTGATAATTGCAGAGAGCCACATCTCAATCCACACTTATCCTCACAAGAAGTTCCTTACCGCTGACGTCTACAGCTGCAAGGAATTCGACACGGAAACGGCAGCCCAGACAATCATTGAAACCTTTTCTGTGAGCAACTTCAACAAGAGGGTAATAAGGCGCGGCAAGGAATTCCCGCAGACAGAGCAGGCGCTTGACCAGGACAGGAAAATACTTGCTTAGGCATTCTTTTTTGGCAAAGTTTAAATAACAACAGCCTTAACTCCGCAATATGAAATTTGCCCCTCACTTTTCGGTTGCAAACACATTCGGAGCAATACCCTACGAGCTTGCAGGCTATGAAAAATCAAAAGCGGTAATACTCCCTGTCCCTTATGATGGAACGACTTCTTACAGGCCCGGCGCAAGAGACGGCCCAAGGGCAATAATAACCGCCTCAAAGCAGTTAGAGCTTTACGATGAAGAGCTCAGGAAAAACTTTTCTGAAATAGGTATATGCACCCTCGATGAGCTTGAGGTTGTCAACAGCCCTGAGCTGATGAACAAAAGGGTCTACGAATCAGCGAAGCAGATTATAGGTGACGGCAAGGCGCTTATCACGCTTGGAGGAGAGCACTCGATAAGCAGCGGCGCTGTAAAGGCTCAGAAGGAGAAGCACAAAAGCCTCTCAGTGCTTCACATAGATGCTCACGCAGACCTCAGGGATGTTAACGGCGAGAGCAAATATGACCATGCATGCGCCGCAAGGAGAATGTACGAGATCTGCCCGATAGTGCAAGTCGGCATAAGAAGCCTTTGCGATGAGGAGGCTGAATTCATCGAAAAGGAGGGCATTCCCGTATTCTGGGCTGAAGAAATGAAAGATGAGAGCTGGATGGACCGCGCGATTAATAAGCTTTCAGACACTGTTTATCTCAGCCTTGACCTTGACGGACTAGACCCGTCAGTGATGCCCTCTGTCGGAACGCCGCAGCCCGGCGGAATAGCTTGGTATGACCTGCTTAAGTTCCTCAGGAAGCTTGCTGAAAAGAAAAAGGTGGTTGGATTTGACATTGTCGAGCTTGCTCCGCAGCCAGGCAACATAGCGCCAGACTTCCTCGCCGCAAAACTGACTTACAGGCTTATAGGATACTTCTTCGCCTAATATAGAAAAGTTTATAAACGATTTTCCCTATTTTTAAAGCATGGCTGAAGCGAAAACAGGGCTTCTTGGAAGACTGCTCCAAAGAGGCAGTGATGAAGAGCCTGAGAAGGGACCAATAGCAGTACACAAAATAAAGACCCCAAAATACGACCAGCAGACCGGGCCTTACGACCTGCCGGCAAGAATAAAATTCAGGGGGCTTTTTGACATTGACAGCCTTTACAGGTTCATGGCGCACTGGCTGAAGCACCACAAATACGAGTTTCACGAGACTCTATACAAGTTCAAGCCACCTGAAATGGAACTGAGATGGCGGGCTGAACGAAGAAAAACAGGGTTCGTGAAAGAAATAATAAACCTTCACCTCCACATGTGGGGCGAGTATGACGTCGAGATCATAGCAAAGGGAAAAAAGAAAAAAATGGCAAACGCAAGGATGGTACTCGACATAGACGGCGCGCTTGAAGCGCCATACTCAGACCTTTTCGGCAAGAGAAGGTGGAACCTGCCGATGGAGAGGAGGCTTCTTTCGATATTCCACAGGTACGTCCTGAAAAGGGAATTCGAGCTTGAATACATCGACGTGCTATACTACGAGATTTACAACTTCCTTGCAGACATAAAGGAGCACATGAAGCTGGAAGCGAGAGGGAGCGGATACTGATGGCAGAGAGAAGGCTTGTTGTTGACAACCTGAAGCTCAGCTACGAGGGAATATTCAATGTAGGCGAGCTTTACCAGCTGATAGACAGGTGGTTCAGGGAGAAAGGTTTTGACAAGCGCGAAGTAAGAAACCAGGAGCACGTCCAGCCAGAGGGCAAATACATAGAGTTGGAGCTACAGCCATGGAAGAGGATAACAGACTACGCAAGGCACGTAATAAGGGTTGACATCCGCATGTTCAGGGTTAAGGACGTTGTCGTCGAGCAGGAAGGAAAAAGGCATAAAATGCAGAGCGGCAAGGTAAACATAGTATTCGACGGCTACCTAGATACTGACTACGAGGACAGGTGGGAGCAGAAGCCGTTCTACTTCTTCTTAAGAACGCTTTTCGACAAGTTCGTATACAGGACATACTCTGCAGAGTTTGAGGATTTGCTTGTTGAGAACGTTACCCAGCTCCAGCAGACAATAAAGTCGTTCCTGAACTTATACAGGCACAGCTTCGGAGTGCACCGCAAGCCAGAGCTTTGGAAGCTGTAAACAGAAGGTTTTTTAAGTGATGTTAGTTCTTTCCAGCT
>JAFGRH010000069.1 GCA_016935265.1 Candidatus Woesearchaeota archaeon
GAACGATATCCCTTATCCAAGCCTCAAAATCGTTCTTGTCCCGATTTACATGGTAGCGGAATACGTCATCGTCTATCCCTTCAAGTGCCGAGGAAAGCTCTGAGAGGCTCCTCAGCTCCGCGTTTGTGCAAAGCCAGAAACTGTTAGAAGAACGAACCTTACTAAGGATTCTACGCGCTTCTTTTGGCATAACCCGCTTCTTCATGGTCCCCTTCTGGTTACGCTTTCCTAGGAGGTATATATACTTTTCTTTACCACTTATTGGTGATGGTATAGTTTTATATAGTGCAAAAGCTTCTTCTAACTCATGGAGTTTGGGGCGTTTTTTGCGGTTGACTTCAAGGATTGGCAAAATTGGGTTGCCGTTGCGATTGCAATCCCCCTCTTATGGTGGGGAATCAAGACAATAATCGCCGGACTTACATAGATTTTCCGTCTTTTTTTGCACAAAGTTTATATAATCAGCTCGATAATACAACCTTTGATGCCGTATGGAAATTCTAAATGTTTTCGACTCAGTGGACATGCTCGAACCACGGTGTCCGAAATGCAAAATGGTCCTCGATTACGGCACCAACACGAAGTTTGACGAAAAAACTAAGCGGCACATCTGCATGAAGTGCGGGGAAATGCTCTAAAACAGTTTACCAAAAAGTATAAATAAGGTTGCTTGATTTCTCGAACTATGCTTGAGCGCAGTTACGACTTCAAAAAAATAGAAGAAAAAGCCCAGAAGCTCTGGGAGGAAAAAGGGGTTATACAGAAGGCGCTGAGCTATGACGACTCTAAGCCACTATTCTCTTTTCTGGAAGGGCCGCCTACGGCAAACGCCCCTCCTGCACTACACCACGTTGAAGTCAGGGTGTTCAAGGACCTTTTCTGCAGGTACAAGTTCATGCAGGGCTTTACTGTTCCGAGAAAGGGCGGGTGGGACTGCCACGGGCTTCCTGTCGAGGTGCAGGTGGAGAAAAAGCTCGGATTCCTCACAAAGAAGGATGTGCTTGCGCACGGAGTGGGAAAGTTCAACAGGCTCTGCAGGGAGGATGTATTCACCCACATAAACGACTGGGAAAAACTCACAGAGAAGATGGCTTTCTGGATAGACCTGAAAAGCCCTTACGTTACCCTTGACACAAACTACACAGAAAGCGTATGGTGGAGCCTGAAGCAGCTCTACGAAAAAAAGCTCCTTTACGAGGACCACAAAGTACTTCCTTACTGCCCGAGGTGCGGGACATCGCTGAGCAGCCATGAGGTTGCCCTAGGCTACAATGACATAACAGAGGAGACGATAACTGTCGCTTTCAGGATGAAGGAAAGCGAAAGGTACCTTCTTGCCTGGACGACAACTCCATGGACGCTTCCAGGAAATGTGGCATTAGCAGTCCACCCGGACATTGTCTATTCTGTTGTGGAGCATGAGGGAAAGCAGTACATACTCGCAAAAGACGCCATCCCGAGATATTTCAAGGAGCCTGTTGTAATCGAGGAGTTCAACGGCTCTGACATAGTCGGCAAGGAATACGTTCCCCTTTTCAGCTACTATGAAGGCAAGGTTGACAAAAAGGCATGGATAGTTACGGACGCCAAATTCGTAACAACAGAGGAGGGAACAGGAATTGTACACCAGGCGCCAGCATTCGGAGAGGAGGACTATGACAACTGCAGGGAAAAGGGCCTTGCTTTTGTACAGCCGATAAACGAGGACGGAATATTCACGGATGAAGCGCCTGACTTCAAGGGGCTTTACGCAAAGGACGCTGACCCGAAAATAATAGATTACCTAGAGAAGGAAGGCTCGCTTTTCAGGAAAGAGCCTTACACGCACACATACCCCTTCTGCTGGAGATGCGATACGGCACTGCTCTACTACGCAATGAAGTCGTGGTTCATTAAAGTCAGCGAGTACAAGGAGCAGCTGCTCGAAAACAACCAGAAAATAAGCTGGTACCCCTCTCACATAAAAGACGGAAGGTTTGGTAACTGGCTTGAAAGCGCGAAAAACTGGGCGCTCAGCAGGAGCAAGTTCTGGGGAACGCCGCTGCCTATATGGAGATGCGAATGCGGCGAGGAAAAAGTGATAGGCAGCATAAAAGAGCTGAAGGAAGAGGCAGTGTCAGTTCCCCCAAACCTCGACCTGCACAAGCCGGTAATAGACGCTGTAAAGCTGAAATGCAAGTGCGGCAAGGAAATGACCCGCGTTCCCGAAGTCATAGACTGCTGGTACGATTCAGGGGCTGCGACTTTTGCGCAGTTCCACTACCCATTTGAAAACGAGGCTCGGTTCAAAAAAGGCTTCCCTTACGATTTCATAGCAGAGGCGATTGACCAGACAAGAGGGTGGTTTTACACGCTCCACGTATTGGGAACGCTTCTTTTCGGGGAAAACGCATACAAAAGCGCTGTATGCGCAGGCCACGTTGTCGATGAAAAAGGGGAAAAGATGAGCAAGAGCAAGGGCAACGTTCTTGACCCCTGGGACGCATTTGAAAAAGTTGGTGTGGACGCAGTAAGGCTCCATATGTGCTCAACCGACCCGGGAAACGCAAAAAGATTTGGCTTCGAGACATTAAACGAAACAACAACACCTTTCTTTGTTGTCCTTTGGAACAGCTGCAGGTTCGTAAGCGAGTTCCTTGAGGGGCAGAAAAAAGACGGCAAGAACCTCGCTAAGGAAGACCAGTGGCTTATTTCAAGAACAAACGCGCTTATTTCTGACGTTACAAAATACCTTGAAAACCACGACTACCACATATGCCTGCAGAAAATAAAGAATTTCGTAAATGACGACCTTTCAAGATGGTACATAAAGATTGTACGGGAGCGCGCAGCAGACCAGGATCCTGCACTCGCATACTCCCTTGGCTATGCAGCGGAAACAATTTCCAAGCTTATTGCTCCATTCGCGCCATACCTGAGCGAGGAGATATACCAGACTGTTGTTAAGGGTGAAAAAGAAAGCGTGCACCTCGAATCATGGCCAAAGGGGGGGAAGGTAGATGCAGGCATTGAGGAGAGGATGGATGTTATCAAGGAGATTACCCAGTCCATACTCGCGGCAAGAGAGGAGCTCAACAGGGGCGTTAGGTGGCCGCTAGGGGAAGGCATTATTGTAACCAAGGAAGAAAAGGCAAAAGCCGCAATAAGGACATTCTCAGACATAGTGAAAAGCCAGACCAACACAAAAAAGCTGATACTTACCGGAAAATTCGGAAGAAACCCTGAAGACTACATCAGGTGCACATTCTCGCTTGGCGAGATTTATATCAGCAAGGCACTTACAGAGGAGCTGGAAGCTGAAGGCTACAGCAGGGAAATCATAAGAAGAGTGCAATACCTCAGAAAAGTTGCAGGGCTGAAAAAATCAGACAGGGTGGATGTTGTCCTTAAGGCAGAAAAGGCATTCAAGGAAAGGCTTTCATCATTTTACTCCCACATAAAGGAGCGAATAGGCGCAGAGTACTTTGGCGTATCCGAGGATCGCCCTGAAAAAGGATTCCTTACGTCCTCAAAGGCAAGGATAAAGGACAAGGAATTCGAGATATTCCTGAACAAGAAGTAAGCTATTTCTTGAGTACTGTGAATGTATAAGTCTTGTAAACGTCGTGGTAGCGGAACTTCCTCTTGAAGTCAAGCAGAGGCTTCGGGCTCCCACCAAAGTCAACGTGCTCATATCCTGCACGCTTAAGCCTTTTCAGATCATCTATGTTTGCCGCTTCACCCATCCCCTCGAATTTGTAGTTGTAAATGCCAACGCCGGAATAGTATCCCTTTTCAATGTTGGGAATTTCCCAGCCGCAGGTAATTGTGGAAGGAACGCCATCAACAACCAGAGTCTTTGCGAACTTCATACCCTCAAACCCTGAATTCACAAGGTTATGGTACCGCTCATAGTACTCCATGTTTGAGTCTTTCCGGTCATAGCCGTAATCCATCATCCTGCGCTGCTTAACCCAGTCGTCAACAACCTTTGAAAGCTTTTCTTTCGGAACATCAGCAGAGTTAACGACCCTCACATTATGCTTTTTGTAAAACCTGTTCAGGGTGTTTCTGAGCTTCTTCCACCTCCTGCCCCTCAAGCTGTAGCCATCCCACTTTTTCATGTCAAATACGGGCCAGTAAAGTATGAAGCGCGGCCTTATTGCTCTGAGCCCCCTAGTTTCGGAAATCCGCTTGCCCATAATCCTCCAAAAATCGCCGGTGCAGTCAATTGCGATCTTGCTGCCCCGCCCGTTCAGGCAGTAGCGTATGACCTCCATGAGGATTTCAGCTCTTTTTTTTTCGGGAGCAATAACCCCTGTTATGAAGTACCATTCCTTCTGGCTTGGATAAAACTGGCCGAGAATCCCGTACTTGTTGTCTATCCTTATGAATCGGTTCTCCGCCCCACTCTCCTCAAGCATTCTGTAGTAATAGTAATTGTGCTCAGGAAAGTAGCCGTACTTTTCAATGCACCTGCTGATAAGCCGTCCCTCTTCTTTTACGTTGCTTATCACTTCGATAGTCATCTTATCACCAGCAAACCAGATAGGCCCGGAAGCTCGCTAAGCACCTTGTAATCAGCCTCATACCGGTAAATAAGCTGAGGATTTTTTGAAAAAAACCTAACCATCTCTTCTGACTGGAGCTTTTTTATCAAATAAACAACATGGCTTTTGAATTTTTTGCTTTCGGCTAAAGCTGCAGGGCACGCCTCATCCTCATCTATTGCAAGAAGCGCTTTTTTGCCGTCTCTGCTCTTCATAACATAAAATGGCCACAGCACGCACTCAAAAGGCTCGACGTCGTAGATTTTGCACTGCCAGCCGGAGTAGAAGGGGCAATAAAGAACTTGGTCAGCCCTTCTTTCCAGACTTACCTGCCACAATTCATTCCCAATTTTTTTGAAGAGTGACGAGGGAAAGCCTTTCTTCAAAACTTTTTCCTTTTCTTCTGTTGAAAAAACAGGCGCATAATCCTCAAAACCGTCTGCGAAGCGGCAGCAGAGAGAGCATTTTTTGCAGTCGCTTGATGTCATTAACTGTTCCATCAAGAATTTTTTTGAGGATTGTTATTTAAAAATTTTTTGTAACACTATTTTCCCGCAGAACATTTTTCGCAAAGAAAATTCCCCTGCTTCTCATAGAGCTTCTTGAAATAATCCCCGCAGGCGTCGCAAGTCCCTTCCAGAACAGAATTCCTTTTTCTTTCTTCTTCCTGAAGGGGAAGCTTTTCCTCAATAATCTCAAAAATCTGCGGCTGGACAGCCACGATATCCTTGAATGTGAGAAGCCCGACGAGCTTTTCTCCGTTTTCAGCGTCAATTACAGGAAGCTGCCTTACCTCAAGCTCCTTCATCTTCTTAAGTGCGTCAAGAAGGTCTGCATTGGGGTGGATTGTTGCGACTCTCTTCGCCATTATTTCATCAGCCTTTACTTTTGATGAGTCCTTTCCCTTCGCAACAATCTGGCTGACAATTGTCTGCTCGGTAATATAGCCCTCAAGCCTGTCGCCTGTTTTCACAACAAGGGAGCCGACTCCCTTCTCCTGCATCAAAAGCGCGCAGTCCATTATCGTTTTCTTAGGGCTTACAGAAATGGGCTTTCGCGTCATAACATCGCAAACTTTGTAGCCAGAGGTTATTTCGCTCATAATGAAGGTGCAGGAGCGCCCTATTAATAAAGTTTTTTATATAATCTTTAATAATTCAGAAGTATCTCAACATCCTTTCCGAAGAAATTCTTAAGGTCCTCAAATATTTTTTCCTTTATGAAAGCCTTTGGCGGTATGCTGTACTTTGCA
>JAFGRH010000070.1 GCA_016935265.1 Candidatus Woesearchaeota archaeon
AAAAAAGAAGCAGAAAAAGTTTGACCAAGAAATCGTTTTTGCAGGCAAGTTCCTCGTTATGGAGCTCCAGTCCGGCGTTCCAATCTACAACGCCATGGTGAGCGTGTCAAAGTCTTACCCTGTTGTTGGCAGGCACTTTAGGGAAATCCTTAACCGAATCGACATAGGGACTCCAATTGAGGACGCAATAAACGAAAGCATTGAAATGACACCTTCGCAGGATTTCAGGAAGGCTTTATGGCAGATATACAATTCCCTGAAGACAGGCTCAGACCTTGCAGAATCAATGAACTCAACGATTGAGCAGATTGCTGCAGAGCAGATAATAAAGGTTAAGGAGTACGGCAGGAAGCTCAATCCGCTTGTTATGTTTTACATGGCAATCGCAGTTATTTTCCCTTCAATCGGCGTTATTATGATGATAGTCTTTTCAAGCTTTTTTTCCATCAACATTAACCTGATTGTTCTGCTGCTTATTGCGGGGTTTGTCGGCTTCATGCAGGTAATGTTTTTGAACATAATATGGCGGCAGAGGCCGGCTGTAGGTGTATGAAGTGTTCGGATTCAGGAAAAAAAAGAAAGTTGACGCTTCCATTGCCAAGGAAAAAGATGAGAAGCTGAAGTGGGACACATTTAAGGATAGCCTTGCCAAGCCAAAGCGCCTCAGTAAAAAAGAGATTGAAAAAAGGAGAAGGGAAAAAGAGCGCAAGGCAACCGAGCGCAGGCTTATCCTGAAGAGGTCTCTTCTTAGGGCAGGTCTTGAATCAAAACCTGAGGCTTTTTCCAAGTGGGTATTTGTCGTTTCAATAATACTGAACGGTATTGCAGCAGCCACTTTTGTCATTCACTACTCAGAATACTTTGATAAGGGAATACTTCACATTATCGTCCTTCTCCTTGCAGCATGGCTTGCGATTTTCCTGCTGGTTTTTTTCCTGCTTTGGCTAACGCTTTACGTTTTTCTCGACCTGATGTCTTACAAGCGTAAGGTCGGCATTGAGGATGTGTTTTCCGACTACCTCCTCTTGGCTTCCACCAATATAAGGGCAGGAATGCCCATTGACAAGGCGCTTTGGTATGCTGTAAGGCCAAAGTTCGGCGTGCTTGCCAAGGAAATCGAGACTGTTGCAAAAGAAACGATGAGCGGGGAAGACCTTGAAGTGGCTCTCAAAAGGTTTTCAAACAAGTACAATTCGCCTTTGATTAAGAACACAGTAAGCCTGATGATAGAGGGCATAAATGCAGGAGGTGAAATGGCAAGCCTCCTGGGAAAAATATCCCAGAACATTCAGGACAATAAGCTGCTAAAAAAGGAGCTGGCTGCAGGAATAAGCGCTTACGCAATATTCATAGCTGCGGCGGCACTTTTCATGGCTCCTTTATTGTTTGCGCTTTCAAGCCAGCTCCTTTTGGTAATATCAGAGATAACAGGCGGGATAGACATACCAAAGACCCCTGGCATGTCTTCCTTTGCTTTCTCAATAGGCAGCGTCGGGGTAACGCAGAGGGATTTCCTGATATTCGCTTTCACAAACCTTTCCATAACCTCCATCATATCTGCGATGATATTCTCCATCATAAGAAAGGGAGAAATAAAGGGAGGCATTAAGTACATACCAATATTCGCTTTAGTGAGCACCACTGTCTTCTACCTGACTTTCAGGGTATTCAGCGGCATTTTTTCCGGATTTATCTGATAGAGTTCCATAGAAATATTTTTAAACGCCGCCTTAACTTCACCTAGCATGGTTGAAGTTGAGGACAAACTTGCGGAAGGGTACCTTAAGTGCCACATGATAATTGAGGTAATAGGCAAGCCTAAGGAGCATGTTGAGGAAGCCATGAGGATTATTCTCCAGAAATTAAAGGAGGAAAAGGGAGTTGATGTCCTCGAGGGAAAGGTCCACAAGCCGAAGGAGCAGGGCTTGTTCTTCACTTCATTTGTAGAGCTCGACCTGCTGCTTAAGGACATGGCAGTCTTCACCACAATCTGCTTTGACTACATGCCTTCCTCGGTCGAGATAATGCAGCCAGAACACCTAAAGCTCGGCACGAGAAAAATAGCTGATTTTGTCAACGACATGCTCGCAAGGCTGCACGATGTCGACATGCGCCTGAAAAACGTAAATGCGGCAAACAAGATACTTGACAACAACCTCCATGCCCTTTTGAGGAATTTCGTGATGATGCTGATTGGAGAAGGGAAAAGCTCCCTTGAAAATCTTTCCGGCAAGATAGGCATTTCTTCAAAAGAGCTTGAGCCTTTCCTTAAGAAGTTTGAAAAAGAGGGAATCATAAAGAGCGAAGGCTCTTTATACGAAAAAGCGTAAAATGGAAGATTTGGGCAAGAAAATAGAGGCTGTCCTGTTTTCAGCCGGAAAAAAAGTTGCGGTTTCTGAGCTTTCGAGGCTCTGCAGGGCAAAGCCTGAGGAAATAGTTGAAGAGCTGAAGAAGCTCAGGGAGGACTACGAAAGCAGGAACTCCTCGCTCATGGTTGTTGAGGAGGGCGATTCATGGAAGATAACAGTAAGGGAGAAGCATTTGCCCCTTGTCCAGAAAATAGTTGCCGAGACAGAGCTTAGCCGCACCATAATGGAAACTCTGGCAGTTGTTGCATGGAAAGCGCCGGTTCTGCAGTCAGACATCATAAGGATAAGGACCAACAAGGCTTATGACCACTTGAGGGAGCTTGAGGACAACGGATTCATTTCCCGCTCCAAGCACGGTCGTACACAGCTTATCAAGCTTACAGACAAGTTCTTCAGCTACTTTGATTTGAAGGGAAAAGAGGACGTTGAGAAGAGGTTCGGGAAGTTCAAGGAAGCAGCAACAGCAATAGAGAAGCTTGAGCAGAAGGAAGAAAGCCCTGAAGAGCCTGCCGAAGAAGAAAAAGCAGGGGAAGCGCCCCAAGAAGAGCCAGTTAAAGAAGAAAAACCAGCAGAAGAAACAGCGGAAGAGCCCGTTGACGAAGAAAAGGACAAAAATGTTCC
>JAFGRH010000071.1 GCA_016935265.1 Candidatus Woesearchaeota archaeon
TTTAATAAATTATTAAAGATTAAGCATTTTAGAAAAAACTGCCGCGAAAACACCAAAAACTTTCCGGAAAGGGCTCATTTTTCGCGGAAATCAGCCAGGTTTTTGCAAAAAAAGCCAGGGTTTTCCCCAAACCACCAAAAACCAGTTAGGCACCATGCAATAAAAGTGAGAGAAAACAGCAAAGGCTTTTATTTGGAAGCCGGTTTCCTTATTTTATGATAGACGCAGCATACAGAGAATATAATCCTCACAACACATGGGTGCTATCCATTCTTGCCGCTCCAGGCTACAAGCTGGCTATGCCCCTGAACGTTCTTCTCGAGAGAAGAAAGGCTGATGAAAAAGGTGAGAGAATAATAGCCTCATCTTTCCTACCTTCCCTGAACACTTACAATGGCAACTACCCAAAGGGCAAGCTCGTCGAGGGGGAAGGGCGGTCAGAAAGTGAGGCCTGCAATGACTTGGTTGGGAAGCTGGCACAGGAATGGGAGGCTTTTCTGGGCAAAAGAGCTGATAAGCTAAGCCCTGACCAACAGCGACAAAAGAATTACCTCGACGCTATTTTTGTAGAATAATTACCCTATATAACCGCAAGCTTTCTTGTCCCTGTCCTGCTGGGCTTTTGTGCTCTGCTGCATTATGCCCTGCAGCTTTGCCTCGAATTTCTCTGCCATCACAAGCAGCGGCTTGTAGTCGACTTTAAGGCCAAGGTACTGGTCAAGTGTCTGTATCACTTTGGCAGCTGCTTTGCTGTCAGGCAGGTTTGTATGTGTTTCTGCAAATATGCATGATACGGGAAATGTGCTGTTTTTCACGAGGATTGCTGCTGTTATGCCGAGGATTATTCCCTCGTTGAGCTTGTCCAGCTTCAGCTTCTTGAACTTGCTTTCCTTGGCAGGGCTTGTGGCGTAGTAAAGCACTTTGTGGGTTTCTGCGTCTTCTGAGACAGAGCCAACGCCCTCCAAGCTGATTATTTCCTTTGCCTTCAGCTGCCTTGCAAGGTCGAGCACGATGCCTGCAAGGTCCCATTCCTGCCCCTGCGCAGGCATTAAGGAGTGGAAGACGACTATGTTGTACTTCCTGTTGTAGAATATGCCAAAAGGCTCCACAAACTTGCCTTCGTGGATAGCTGCAACGGCAGGTGTGCTCTCGAGAACTATCTTGCCTATGAGCTCTGTTTTAAGGTGCTCTATCAGGAATTCTGCGGCTATCGCCCCTACCATGCCAAAGCCGGGAAAGCCCTCGATTATTATGGGGCTTTTGGGCCTTTTCTTGAGCTGTATGTGCATACTCAAACTCTGGAGAAGGGTGTTTATATAGTTTTCCCTGCATTTTTTTCACTATTGAAAATAATTGCTTGCGAAAGCCTTATATAACATACCCAAGTCGCTTCTTCAGGGGTTAGAATGTACAAGTTAGGCATGAGCAAAATTGTGTATCTTGGAATAGGAGCAGTCTTATTTCTCGTAACTGTAGTAAGGGCTTTAAGCTAAAAAAAGAAAGAGAAAAAAAAGGATTAAACCTTTTTCTTCAGCTGCTTTATAACTACCTTGGCTTCTTCCTTAAGGGCATATCCGAATCCTATGCCGAGTGCAATCCCTATGCCTAAGGCTATGCCTCCGACGAGGATAAGGGTTGTCTCCTTTGCAAGGTCGACATTAATTCCTGCCTGTCCAAGAGCTATTAAGGTGACAAATATGATTATTGCCCACCTTACTACGCTGCTGGCCAGCCTAACGCCCTTGCGCTTTGCATGCAGGATTTTGTCTGCCAAAAAGTCGGCAATTACCATACCGAACATAAGGATTACTATTGCAACCAGAAGGTTCGGCACCCACCTTGCAAAGTCTGCCAGAAGGTCGGAAAGTATTCCAAACTTCAGGAAGCTGGACGCTGGCAATAAGAACAAGGTAAACACATACCATTTAACCAGCGCTCCTATAAGCGTTGCCACGCTTACGAAGCCTATTGAGTGGGCAAGTCCTGCCCGCTTTAGCTGCTGGTCAACTCGTGACTTATCAAGCAGCTTATGTATTAAGAATCCGAGTGCACTCGCAACTACATAGCCAACAACTATGACTATGATTGCTGCCAGCAGTCCAGGCAGAGCAGTGGCGAAATTGTTCCAAAGCTCCACTAATGGATCTACCAAAGCTTGACCCGTGCTGTCTAGTAAAGGCATATAGTACCACCTCTTTTCATGGCATTAAGGGCAGTTCATATAAAAGATTTTCTTACTATTTTAAAGAAGTAATTACTAAGCAGCGACTATCTTCTTCAGGATTTTCTCGTTTCCCTTCCAGTCAAGTGCCTCTTTGAGCACTTCAGAAATCTTCTCCACAGGTATTATTCTTATCTCGTCCCTCTTCGCCTTGTCCATTATTACGTCCTTTAAGTTAGTTGAAGGCACTATTACATTCTTAATGCCTGCTTCGTAGGCAGCTTCAACTTTAGATGAGACGCCGCCGACAGGCAGCACCTCTCCCCTCACAGAAAGGCTTCCTGTCATTGCGTAGTCCTGCTTAATCGGGATTCCTTTCAGCGCAGAAATGATTGCTGTTGCTACTGCTATTGATGCAGAATCCCCCTCCACTCCCTCATAAGTCTGCAGGAACTGCACGTAGATGTCGTGCTTTTTCCTTATGTCCTCTCCAAAGTATTTTTTGATTATTGCCGAAACGTTCTTTATCGCTTCCTTTGCTATCTCGCCGAGCTTTCCTGTTGCGATTATTGACTTTTCCTCTCCTCCTGGCGTTACTTCTGCCTCTATCGGGAGTATTATTCCGGAGTACGCAACTTCTCCACCTATTACAGCAAGGCCGTTTACCCTTCCGACCTTTTCCCCTTTTGTGATTATGACCTCGTACTCCTTTCTGTGCTCTATAAGCTTGTCTGCTATCTGCTGTTCCAGCGTTCTTGCAATGAGCAGTGCCCTCTTCACGTCTTCTTTCCCAACAAACTTCTTGCCCTGCTCTGTTGCAAGGTCCCCTGCTGCCCTTACCAGCCCGCCAATCTCCCTCATCCTCAAAGTAAGGTGGCCTTTCCTGTTTGCCATCTTTCTTGCTTCAGTTATTATGGCTTCGACTGCCTCTCTGTCGAAGTGGGGTATTTTCTTGTCCTTGGTTACTTCCTGCACAACTAGCTGCGCTATTTTCTGCCTGTTTTCAGGGCTGTCAACCATCGTGTCTTTCATGTAAATTTCATAGCCATATCCCCTTATCCTACTTCTGAGAGCGGGGTGCATGTGCTTTACTGTGTCAACGTTTCCCGCAGCAACTAAAATGAAGTTGCAAGGAACCGGCTCCGTCCTTACCATTGCTCCTGCGCTTCTTTCGCTCTGCCCTGTTATTGAGTATTTTCCCTCCTGCAGTGCAGTGAGAAGCTCCTGCTGTGTAGAGGGCTGTAAGGTTGCGATTTCATCTATGAAAAGCACGCCAAGGTGCGCCTTGTGAATCATTCCGGCAACAACCCTCTCATGCGCAGGCGTTCCCAACCCGCCCGACTGGAAAGGGTCGTGCAGCACATCGCCAAGCAGTGCCCCTGCATGCGCTCCTGTCGCGTCAAAGAAAGGCGCTTGCTTCCCGCCGAAATTGTCCACAATTATTTTCGGCGATTTTGTCTTTGTCTCCATTCTCTTGCTTAGGTTCACAAAGATTACGAATGACACCATAAAGACAAGCCCTCCTATGAAGAAGGCTGTGAACATTATCCCGCCGAGCAGAGGCCCGCCAACCTGGCTGTAGTAGTTGAAGCCCCACCAAGGGGCGATTAATGCTACAATAAGAAGAACGAACATGATTACGTTCTGGTGCTTGAACATTCCTGATGACTCAAACTTTGAGGCGTTTACTAAGTCTCGCCCTTTCGAAGCAGGAACGGTCCTTATCATAGGCTGGTTTTCGTCGTTTGGGTTTGGAAAGGCAACCACATCCACTAAATTCTCTTTCGGAAGAAGTTCAGCCAGCGCCATTCCGAGCATGCTCTTTCCTGTTCCCGGCTCTCCTATGAGAAGAACGTGCCTTCTCTGCTTGGCAGCTTTCCTGATTACGTTAACTGCCTCTTCCTGCCCGATTACCTGCTCTACGAGGCTTTTCGGCACTTTAAGGTCTGCAGTTGTTTTGAAGCTTAATTCCCCCTTCATGAAGAAAACGTATCCGGCTCTGTTTAAAAGTTTGTCGGTTTGCTTCATGAATGATAGCAGGTATTATCCGCCCTTGCTATTAGATGTGAACGCTCAACAGGAATTTCTGAACGGAGTTTGTACCCTTCGTACTCAAGCTTTAAATCAAGGGTTCTTACAGGAACCCTTCCTGAAACCGTTGCAACAGATAATTTGTGGTCTTCACGGTTTTCAATGAAAAATTCCCTGTATTTCACTGACTCTTTAACCGGGCGCTCAGGATCCTGCGCGCTTGCCCGAAAAATTAGGGCGAAATCCGAATCCAGTAAATATATGTGGGTATCTGTTTGTAAGATGTTGCAGTCGTCAAGCAGCTGCCTCACGTATTGTGAGTGGTTTTCCTGCACAACCGGAGGGTATTCTCCATTCTCCAGCCCGTACATGTGCCAGACCACCTCATCAAGCCCTATCTTCTTGGCTTGTTTAAGCATTCTTTTTCCGTCTTCATGAGATCTAGCTAACCCTCTTCTCAGAAGCAGGAATTCCTCTTCTTCAGGGGCGCTGGCTGATTTCATTTAAAGAAAGGGCAGTAATGGCTGATTTAAAAGTTTTTCTGGCTACATCTCTTCAGGCGCGTCTATGGAAAGCAGGTAAAGCCCGTTCCTGATGACCTGCCTTACTGCCTCAAGCAGGGCGAGCCTTGTGTCCCTTAAAGAATCCTCTGCCTTAAGCACCTGGTGCTGGTGGTAGAACTCGTTGAACTGCTGGGATAATTCAAGAAGGTACCTTGAAACTATCTGCGGCTTGTACTGCTCGGCTGCTTCCTTAGCCGCGTGAGGGAATCGCCCCAGTATTTTCAGGAGCATAATCTCCTCTTTCTCCTTCAGCTTTTCGTAATCTATTTTTGCAGGGGATTTGCCGTGCTTCTTGAACACTGAGCAGATTCTTGCGTGGGCGTACTGTATGTAGGGCCCTGTCTCCCCTTCCAGTGCGATTGATTCCTCAGGGTTGAAAATGAAGTCTTTCGGCGTGTCGTACTTCAGTATGAAGAAGTTAAGCGCTCCCATTCCTATTTGTTTAGCCCTCTCATCAAGCTCGCCGTCCTTAAGCTCGTGCCGTTTCTTCACTTCATCTTTTGCAAGGGCTATTATTCCCTCAACCAGGTCGTCCGCATCAACCACCTTGCCTTCCCTTGACTTCATCCTGCCTTCCGGCAGGTAGACCATCCCGTAAGCGAGGTGGTAAAGCTCCCCTGCCTTTATTTTGAGGATGTCAATTATCTTTAAAAGCTGCTTGAAGTGAAGAATCTGCTCAGTTCCTACAACGTAAATTGACCTGTCCATCCTGAAGTCTTTGTACTTTATCTTCGCCAGGTTGATGTCCTGCGTCATGTAAACAGAAGTTCCGTCTTTCCTTAGCAGGACCTTGTCCGGAAGTCCCTTCTTTTTGAGCTCTGCAATGATGTTTCCTTCCTTGTCCTTCTTGAGCATGCCGTCCTTAAAGGCAGCTTTTACTATCTGCTTTCCTTCCTTGTAGTGCTCGCTTTCGTTGTAAGTTTTCTCAAACTTTATGCCGAACTTTTCGTACGTTTCCTCAAAGCCTTTTTTTGCCCAGCCGCTTATCTTTTTCCAAAGCTCTATTGTTTCCTTGTCACCCTTCTCCCACTTTCTCAGCATTGTCTGGACTTCTTCCTCAAGCTCAGGCTTCTCTTCTGCCTTTTTTGCGTAAAGGACGTAGAAATCCCCTACAAAGTGGTCAGGCTTCTTTTCAGGCTTTCTTCCCTCTCCCCACAGTTTGTAGGCGAGCATTGCCTTGCATATGTGCACGCCTCTGTCGTTGTTGAGGTTTACCTGTATTACCTTGTTTCCCTGGAACTCAAGCAGCCTTGAGACGCTTTTGCCAAGGAGCATGTTCCTGACATGCCCCAAGTGCAAAGGCTTGTTGGTGTTTGGCGACGGGTACTCAATGACTATCTTCTTGCTGCTGCTTCCTCTCCCAAAATTCTTCTTTTCTGCGAGAATTTTCTCGATAGTTGCTTTTGCAAGCTCTTTTTTGTCCACAAAGAAGTTAAGGTAAGGGCCGGCTGCCCTGACTTCAACCACATTCTTTGCCTTTACTTTTTCCTGCAGTTCTGATGCAATCTTGTTCGGCGCTTTTTTAATCACTCCTGCAAGCCTGAAGCAGGGAAATGCGTAGTCCCCAAGCTCAGGGTTTGAGGGCATTTCCATAAGGTCTGAAATCTCCTGCTCGCTGATTTTGAGCTCTTTCTTAAGCGCTTTTACAATTTCCTGCTTGAACCCGTCCATATCAAAATCAGGACTCTACGCAGTTTATTAATTTATCGCACAGGTTTAAATAAAAAGCCTGATTAGCTTCTTTCATGGCAGAACTGATAATATTCGACTGTTACGGCACAATTGTTCCCGCAGGAGACGACCCTAACTTCAGGTATGCTGTCAGGCAGGGCTTCCACAGGCTGTTATACCATTATGAGGATGACAGGAAAATGGCTGTTTTCAGCGATGCTGATAAGCGCACTCTTGATTTCTGCCTGCTGAAAGTAGGGCTTGGGAGGCTGGATGCCTACAATGAAGACCACCTGACGCTGGAAAGGCTGAAAAACTTGGCAGTTGTCTGCAGTGATTTCGAGGTTGAGCCCTCTAATTCAGTTTTCATAGGTGATAATTATGCTGACAGGGACAGGCTGTCTGCAGAACAGTACGGAGTAAATTTCATCCAAATACCGCAGTACAGGCTAACGCCAATTAGCGAAAATGACAGGAAGCACTACGAAAAATGGCTGATTCACGATGACCCAAGAAAGCCGTGGTCTTTTGAGGAGCTAATCGGTTCCCTGTAAATCCGGAAATTCTGAGCTTTTTCCCTGTAAAGGCTTATTAAGGATTTCTTCGCAGGAAAATGCATGAAAACAAAAACACAAAAACAGCTCCTCCTGAGCCTGAGAAGGAACGGGCGGGCTAAGCTTTCTGAAATCAGCAGGGATACAGGCATACCGACAACGACTCTTTTTGAGCACCTGAAGCAGTTTTCAGCGGGTTGCGTAAGGAAATACGTTCCGCTTGTTGACTGGCAGAGCTGCGGATTCGGCATAAGGGTTGCAGGGGCAATAAAGGCAAAGCAGTCCTCGAAGGAAAAGCTGCAGGAATTTCTCTCCAGCAGCAAGAGCATAAACTCGCTTCAGCGAATAAATAATAATCTTGATTTCTTTTTCGAGGCGCTTTTCCCGATGATAAAGGACTTTGAGGAATTTAACGAGAATCTCCGCTCAATGTCAGCTAAGCTGAAGACTTTCTTTATAGTGGAAGCAGTAAGGGAAGAGCACCTTTTTACTGAGAAAGGGCATCTCGGCCTGATGTGAGTATAACAAAAAGTATATAAATTAGTATACTTTATTAAGATGATATTCGAAAAGAGCGACATAAGGCCGACAGGTCATTACCTGCTTCACCACTCTGATGTTGAGTGGGAACTGGTAACTGCAGCAATAATTTCGCCGACAAAGACGCATCCCAACAGGCGGAGGGGAAAAGACCGTTTCACTTACATAAGGGAATTCAAAAAGTTTTCAGTTGAAGTCCACACAAAAGAGGATGACTCAAGCTGCATAATCTGGGTGATTAATGCGTTCAAGATGAGGATGTAAAAATGAAATGCCCGCAGTGCAAGTCGGAAATGGAAAGCAGGATATTTGACATAGGGTACGGCATAAAAGTTAACTCTCTCCACTGCAGGAAATGCAAGTTCAACATTACAGAAAATAAGAGACTGAAAAATGCCATGAGCGCCCTGCGGCAGAGGATGAGCAAGGACGTCAAGGTTGTAAGGATAGGCACAGGTCTGGGTATAAGGTTTCCAAACGATATAGTGAAGAGTTACGATCTCAAAAAGGGCGAAGCTTTGACAATAAAGCCGGAAGCTGACGGCATGAAGCTTGTTGCGAGCAGATAAAGCGAAAATTTTTCCGCTATTTCTTTTTCTTCCAAATATTAGCCAGATATCCCGCAAATCCTTCTTCCTTTCCGCAAATCCTTAGCTTTTTTCCCAGCAAGGCGTATTAAATCCTTTTTCTGCATTTCACGTCGGTGATGCAAATGAGAACACTTACCGCTGTAAAAAGGATGTTTGTTATTGGCGCGCTTCTTGTCGGCATTGGCGCAGCCGGTGATGCGATGAACATTGGTAGTTTTGTTTCTGCGCCTTTTCGCTCCGACCCCGTTGTTGCAGACGGGTACGTGAGCCCTAAGTCGCTGGAGATAGAAACTGAGAAGAACGGAAACGGAGAAGTTGCCACTTACCTTGTCTATACCAACGGAGAGGGAAGCCAACAGCTTCCTGTTACGCAGGGCGCTTCCGGCCCGAGAGTTGGAAATGCTGACTATCTGATAAGCAGCCTTACGCCTGATGAGCAGAAAACAATATTCTACAACTCGTGGACAAGCCTGCCTGCAGATGAAAAGCAAAGTTTGCTTGGAGATGAAATCCCTGCTTACAGCGCTTCAACAATCGAGGGAATGCTTTCAGACCAGCAGAAGAACGGGATTTTTGCTTCTCAGTGGTACGCTGCAAGCTCAGAAAACAAGACCGCGCTTATCAGTGAGGTATGGCCTGCTCTTGACATTAAGTACAGGCATGGGGTTGTGAGGGAGGAGCTTGAAATGCTCCTGGAGAAGTGATTAAAATGGAACAAAAAGCGATTTCAGCGCCGGAAGTGCCGATAGATGACTTGCTTGGCAGAATTGAGGCAGAGGGCGGATTTGACTCTATTAAGATTAAGAAAAGCGATATTGAAAGCCTTAGCGAGTCAATATATGGCGGCGGGGATGAGGGCAGCAGGGAGAGCTATGCTGATGTTAAGCACCATTTAGGGGAGCTTTTGAAGACAGAGGAAGATATGAAGTACGCGATAAGGGCGAGGGGCTCTCCTTTGATGAAATATTTTGAGAACGCAAAAGAGAAAGTTGCCAAGTTTGTCGGGGTAGATTACCACGGGCCTTCAATTGATGAGCTTATCGAGAGGCAGCACGACATTGCTGATGCCCTGCAGGGCAGCCTTAAGGTTGCAGAGGGCTACGCTCACCAAAAGCTCGCGCAGATAGTTGACTACAGGGACAATGTTGCGCTTAAGGAGTTCCAGAACGCTGCTGAGATGAGGTGGCAGGCTAAGCAGGAGGGCGCTTCAAAGAAAAAGGTTTATGACGAGACAGTTGCGAGGCTTGAAAATACAAAGAGGAGCGAGCCGCACTATTCAAAGCTGCTCATGGCGACGAGCAACCTGAAAAGGCAGATTCAGGAAAGGATTTGCGAAGCCACAAAAGCCAACCAGACAATAGTTTTCAGGGGCACTGAGCTTAAGGCGCTTGAAAAGCATGAGGACATAGTGCACAACGCGCTGCTCCTTTTTGACCAGATAGCCCAGCACGCAAGCAATGTTGCACAGCACGCAGGGCACATCCAGCAGCTCTACGAATTTTTCAGGGACGGAGCAGAGATATCTGAAATGTGCCAGGGCGCTTACGAAAGCCTGTCAAGGACTGCTGTTTTGCAGGAGCAGGAAATCGCAGCCAACATAAACAGGATGGCTGAAATAGCGAAGAACACAGGCAAGAACATCCTCATGCCTGATGCTTTTGCTGACCAGACAAGAAAGTACTCAGGAAAAGCGCTGGACATTACGAAAGGGATTAACATACCTCTGGACAAGAAGGCAGACGCTTTCCTCGAGGGCTATGGAAAGCCCTAAAGAGTCATCTGGTTGATGCGCAGCAGGTTTGTTTTTGCCTGCTGCTCCCTGAAGGCGTTGTCAAGGAAAAGATAGGTCTTGCCCTGTAGGTACTGCTTCCTTATTGGCACGCCCTTTTCGATAAGGTTTGTTATGTAGCTCCTTACAAGGAAGTCAGACTCCCTCAAAGGCTTTGAGATGTCAGAGTAGGTAATCGGCCTTTCGTTTGAGGCAGTATACAAAATGAGAAAAACTTCTTTTTCTTTTTCGGTAAGGCTTATTTCCTTTCTTGATTCGTTCTCTGCTGGCATGCCTGTAAATCTTGAAAGGAGGCTTTTCATTGATGCAATCTGATCAGAAAGCCTGTCAATCTTTGCATCAAGCCTGCAAAGATACTCGTAATTTGCCTGGATTTCGTTTGTGTTGTCGTTGATGCTCTCAAGATGGTCATCAAACTCTTCCCTGATGCCCTGAAGAGCTGAAGTAAAGTCTTCTTTCAGCTTTTCAAGAGCGTTAGGGCTTCCCAGTAGACCTCGCTCCACTATACCACCCCCCAAAAGAGCAATTTCACCGGCATAGCTTACTTATATAGTTTTCTGTTGTTGAAAACCACAATTCATTTGCCTATTTCTTTTTGTTGCGGTTATTAGTCTCTTTTATGCAGGCTTTTTTTAGAAATTCTTCACACTCCTGGCAAAGCGTGTCTTCCTCAAGAAAGTTCCCGAACAATCGGCACATGGAAAA
>JAFGRH010000072.1 GCA_016935265.1 Candidatus Woesearchaeota archaeon
CTGCTTCTTTCTACGTGCTTGACGAGGTTGATGCAGCCCTTGACAAGAGGAATTCAGAGATGCTTGCAAAGCTCATCAAGAAATACTCGGACAAAGCACAGTACCTCGTAATCTCCCACAACGACGCCCTGATATCCGAGGGAAGCACGCTATATGGCGTTAGCATGGACGAGCACGGAGTAAGCAACGTTGTCGGGCTGAAGATTTAGAAAGCGTCAATAACTTCCATTATCCTTTCAGGCGTGTTGTTGCCTGAGAACTTCTCAACTATGGTTTTGCGCGCATTCTTGCCAAGCCTTTGTCTTAAGGCAGCGTTATCAATCAGCGTGCTTATTGTCCTGTAAAGCGTTACTGAGTCCTTTTTAGGGAAGAAAAGCCCGTTAACCCCGTTCTCAATGTAGTTCTTTACATAGCCTACCGGAGTGCTGATTACAGGAAGCTCGCAGGACATGGCTTCAAGCGTTGACAGCGAGGTTGTTTCTGTAAGTGAGGGCAGAACGTAAATGTCCATTGCCTGAAGAAACGGAGCTACCTTTTCTTGGGATCCGACAAGAATCACAGAATGCTTTTTCCTGAAGAAATCCTCAAGATCTTTCACACCTGAGCCCACAAGAAGGAGCACAACATTCCCGTGCCTCTTCCTCACCCTGTAGAAAGCCCTGTAAAGTGTCTTCAGGTCTTTTTCCCTGCTTATCCTGCCGCAGAAGCCAACAACAAGGTTATCAGGGTCTATATTAACAGCGGACTTTGCAGCAGACTTTTCATGCGGCGGGATGAAAACGTCTGTGTTAACGCCGAGATGCACAACCTTTTTCCTCGTCTGCACGCCGATTTTCCCGAAAAGCTCAGCAACCTCAACAGAGGGAACCAGCAGAAGGTCCTGGCGCCTGTAAAGGAACTTCACGTACCGCCTTACAATCACGTAAATAAGGCGCTTGTAAAATCGGTTCAACGACAGGCTTTTCGTGAAGAGCTCCCACTCGATCGAGTGGATGTAGGCGAATAATGGCTTCTTTGCCCTTTTTGCAGCCAAGACAGTCATTGCGCCAACAGGCCCTATAGTCTGTGTCCAGACAATGTCAGCCTCCTTTACTTTCTTCTTTATTTTTGAGTATGACGGCCAGCAGGGCGAATAGTCCCCGACAACAACTTTCATAACCTTGAACCTTACAAGCTCAACGTTCTCATACCCCTTAAACTCGCCAAAGTCAGGCGCAAGGACCGTTACCCTGTACTTCTTCGCAAGCTTTGGGATTATTGAGTTAAGGAAGCTCGCAACGCCGTCCTTTCTCGGGAAAAAGCTGTCACTTGCTATTAGCAGGTTCTTCATTTTATCTCACTTTTATGAAACTTTCAGCGTACTTGCAGTCGTTATGCACGCCCTCGTTCCACGCTCTGATGTAGACGCTCCATTTCAAAGTCAGCATTGCAACGAACTGGCTCCTGAACTCTGCAAGCGCCTTGAGCTTTGTATTGAAAGTTTCTGTTATGTCAACGTAGAGCCTTGCCTTTGAGCTCTTCCTGAGCTTGAAAGGGTTCCAAACATCAAAAGAGTAGACCTCGCACTTATACCCCATCTCATCCAGAGTTTTTAGGATAAGCTTATACACTGCCTTGTGGTCCGGATGCGGGTCCTCAGCAGAGTGCATGAAAATCTTCTTAGGCTTCAGCTTGTTTATGATCCCTTTCGTGAAAACGCTCATCTTCTTTTCCCTGAACTCTTCATTGAACTTGCCTTCTTTTAATCCAAGAAAGTCAACGCCGCTGCCCCCAATTACCTTATCAGCAGCTTTTGCTTCCTTTACGCGCATATCCGCAGCAACCTCCCCTTTAAGCCAGGGGTGGGTTGTCTCGCCGAACGAGAAGACCACAGTGTATATGTACTTCCCCTCTTTGGCGTATTTTGCCAGCGTTCCTCCAACTCCAAAAATCTGGTCGTCAGAGTGGGCGCAGAAAACAAGAACAGCCTCCTGCCCCTCTGCCTTTTTCGTTTCACGCATACCCTAAGAGGGCGAACCTCCTTATTTAAGCCTTTTGGGAGCGTAGCAATAATAATTTATAGTAGGCTTCATCACAATATAGCATGTCATTGTGGAAAAAGATTTCAAAATCAATGCTGCCGAAGTCATTCAGCGTGAAGTTCTGTCCAAAGTGCGGGAGCTACAACGTTCACTACGCATTCGGCAAGCCAAAAAGGCCAAACCTAATCGGCATTTCCTTCGGCAACAAGCTGAGGTGCTTTGACTGCGGTTACACTGGCCTGTTTCCTGTGAAGAAGGTTAAGAAGAATTCTAAAAAATGAGTGGGAACGCGGGGAATTTCAGCTGACGCCGAAGCGTTTGCCTCCTTCGTCGCCAAACCTTTGAACCCCGGACACCACGGTCTTCAGCCGTGTGCTCTCCCAGGCTGAGCTACGTTCCCACTATACTCAGCAAGTTGCCGAGATTCAATATTGCTTTAAAATAGTTTCGGTTCGCCACAAAAAGATTTATAACCTCCCCGCATAATCTGCCATTTATGCCGCTAAACCTAACAAGCTATGCAGGGGAGCTTTCCTTTGCTGAAGCACAGTCCTTCACTTACCCTCTTATTCTCCTGACCATAGGCATCGTTGTATATTCTGTCTTCATCTTCAAGTTCTACCGCTTCCTTGCGAAGAAGAACGTCTTCCAGCTCAGGCTTCAGCAGTACAAGAAGCGCTTTGCGGCGATTGAGAACTTTTTCAGCTTCATCCTTTACATAATAGAGTACATAATAATTATGCCCCTCTTCGTGTTCTTCTGGTTCCTTGTGATAGCTGTTATACTATCCGCAATTGCAAAGGACCAGACGCCCTACACAATACTTTTCATAGCAATGGGAATAATTGCCGCTACGAGGGCTACTGCCTACTACAATGAGGAGCTCTCAAGGGACCTTGCGAAGATGCTCCCCTTCGTGCTTCTCGGCATCTTCGTTGTTGACGCAACTTACTTTTCATACGAGAACTTCATCTCTACAGTATCGCAGTTCCCAGCGCTTTGGGAAACAATACTCTACTACCTAGGCTTCACGATGCTTCTTGAAACTGTGCTGAGAATACTTTCTGCCTTGGCTTCGCCTTTCAGGAAGAAAAAAGCTGAAAAGAACTAGTCCTTGACTTCTTCTTCGCTCACTTCGCCGTTGTCAGGCTCGTCATCAGATTCTTCAGGCTCTCCGTTTTCCCCTGTCGCTTCCTCAACAAGCTTCTCTGCGCCCGGAACAACTTCCAGCGTTCCCATCCTGCCTGATGTAAGCTGCTTCTCGCCCTGCCATTCGCTGACAAAGCCGTTCTTAATATGGACAGTGTCTCCTTTCTTAACCTGGTCAATCTGCTCGTTCCAGAGCGAAAGGCTTACCGTTCCTGTGTCGTCCTTTGCGGTTGCTGTTGCTACCCTGCCCTGCTTTCCGAACTTTGAGAATTCCCTTGCTTGTCCTATTTCCTCTATCTGCACAACTATGTCGACGTTGCCCTGCTTTGGCTGAAGTTCTGCGATTTTCATAGCTTTTCTGGGAGTCTGACGGGGTTTAAATATGTTTTGGAGCATTAAGTTTAAATAAGGGGCAGAATCCCGTCAACAATTGCGCGGAGGTGGCAGAGCCTGGTCAAATGCGGTAGGTTCAGGGCCTACTCCCTTAGTGGGTGCGAGGGTTCGAATCCCTTCCTCCGCAGTTAAATCAAGAAGGTCGAACAATGAAAAGCAAAGTCCTTCCGCCGACGTATTTTACTGTAATCTTGGTTTTGCTGGTTGGAGTGCATTTTTTGTTCCCGATAGCAAGAGCGGTTAGTACGCCTTATAATTATATCGGGCTTGTCCTTGCCGCCTTTGGGATTATCATTACTGTTTGGGCAGACCACCTATTCAAGCAGAAAAAAACCACTGTGAAGCCGCACGAAATTCCCACAGCTTTGGTAACATCAGGACCTTTCAGCATCAGCAGGCACCCGATGTACCTTGGAATGGCAGCCATACTTTTCGGCTCAGCGGTTTTGCTTGGCTCGGTTGCCGCGCTGGCTTTCCCTTTCACATTCATAATCTTCATGGAATTAAAATTCATACCGCATGAAGAGAGAAATATGTCTGAAAAGTTCGGAAGCGAATACGAAAAATACAAGAAGCGTGTAAGGCGCTGGATATGAAAATTCGCTGAAAAGATGCCAGATTCAGGAACAAGAGGAGAAAAACCGGAGAAGTTTGTCGGCTGCTGCGGTGCTTACTGCAAGACCTGCCAGGCATTTACCGAGGGCTTTTGCAAGGGCTGCAAACTGGGCTATGGCAGAGGCGGAAGGGACATCAGCAAAGCCAAGTGCAAGATAAAGGTATGCTGCTTCGGCAAAAGGAAGCTGGAAACGTGCGCAGACTGTCCCGATTACTGGAACTGTAAAATACTCCGCGATTTTCACGGCAAATCAGGCTACAAATATAAAAAGTACAAGCAAGCCACCGATTTCATAAGGGAAAACGGATACAAAAAATTCATTAAAGCAGCCAACAAGTGGAAAGGGGCTTACGGCAGATTCTAGCAACAAAAACCGATAGCTTTTTACGTAGTGCTTAAACACTCCAGAATCACGGGGCTGTAGTGTAACTTGGTTATCACCCATGGTTCGGGGCCATGTAATCGGAGTTCAAATCTTCGCAGCCCCA
>JAFGRH010000073.1 GCA_016935265.1 Candidatus Woesearchaeota archaeon
AACTGGTCCGCGTCATAGACACCTATCTTATGCGGTACGATTTTGAAAACATAAAGACTGTGCTGAGGGCAAAATACACTAAGTCAGAGGGTGAGGCAGAAGACCTTCTGATCGCGGCTGGCTGCCTGAGGAGGCCCTTCTTCCTCAAACTCCTGAAGGAGGAATCGATAGAGGCCGCGCTTGAAAAAAACTGCCTGGTTGACTTTAAAAAAATAAAGCAGGCTTATGATAAGTTCAAAAACAGCAATGTGCTTGGGGAAATAGAGAATGCATTTGATGCCGAATATTACAGCTACCTGTTCGGCCTTGCTACAAAAATTCCGAAGCAGGGCAAGCAATTCAGGGACTTCCTTGAAAGCGAGCTTGAAGTTGTCAATATAATGAATGTTTTCAGGCTTAAGAGGGCGGGAGTTTCAAAGGCTGACGCGCTTTCATATTTATTGCCTGTAAGCAGGGTTATGAAACAAAAGCTTACTAAGCTTCTTGACGCGGAAATCAGCGAGGCGCAGACAATTTTCCTGATGACTCCGTATGCAAAGCTGGTTGAGGAAGGGCTTGAGAGCCTGCAAAGGACAGGCAGCCTTATAGAAATGGAAACAAAGCTGAAATCCTACCTGCTGAAAAAGACGACGATGCTTATAAGGGAACATCCGCTTTCGGTTGACGTGATACTCGGCTACATGTTCGCAAAGGATATGGAAGTAAGGAACCTCAAGCTAATGCTGAAGGGAAAGCAATTGGGGCTTGATGATGCGTTTATAGAGTCCCAGCTGGTGGTGTAAATGTTTAAGATAGCCGCTCTTGGAACCGACAAGTTCGTTTTGGGCTTTGAACTTGCAGGGATAAGGGACACTGTTATCGCAAGCGAAAACCCTGAAAACGACGTAAGGGAGCTTATGAAGCCGAACGAGATAGGTGTTGTCATAGTGGACGAGGAAACTCTGGGCAGGGTCGACCCTTATACAAGAAAGGAAATGGAAGACTCCGTGAACACGGTGTTCATTGCTTTGTCAGAGAAGGCTGAGGACGAAAGCCTGAGGAAAATGATAAGAAAATCAATAGGTGTTGACTTATGGGAAAAATAGGCAAGATTTACAGGGTCGCAGGGCCCGTGGTTATAGGGAAAGGTCTTGATGCAAGGATGTTTGACCTTGTAAAGGTCGGGCAGGAAAAGCTCATGGGAGAGATTATTCAGGTAAATGAGGACCTTGCTACAATACAGGTTTATGAGGACACAGGCGGGCTTAAGCCGGGAGAGGAAATTGAAAGCACGGCAGAGCCGCTTTCAGTTGAGCTTGGACCTGGCCTTCTGAAGTCGATTTACGACGGCATACAGAGGCCGCTTCCGGTCCTTACGGCAATGATGGGTGATTACATCAAGAGGGGCGCGTCTGCCCCTGGCCTTGACCGCGAAAAGAAATGGAAATTCTCGGCTTCTGCAAAGAAAGGCGATGCTGTTGAGGAAGGGGACGTAATAGGCTCTGTTGACGAGACTGAAACGATAAATCACAAGATAATGGTGCCGCCGGGAGTCAAGGGAAAAGTTGCTGAAATAAAGGAAGGTGACTTCACGGTAGAGGAAGTCGTATGCAAGCTTGACAGCGGCTATGAAATTACGCTTATGCAGAGGTGGCCTGTGAGGAAGCCAAGGACTTACAAGCAGAAGCTTCCGCCAATAACCCCGCTGGTAACAGGGCAAAGAATATTTGACGCCTTGTTCCCGCTCGCAAAAGGCGGCGTTGCCGCAATTCCCGGTCCTTTCGGCTCGGGAAAGACTGTAAGCCAGCAGCAGCTCGCAAAGTGGTGCGACGCGGAAATAATAGTTTACATAGGCTGCGGGGAGCGCGGCAACGAGATGACTGACGTTCTCAAGGAGTTCCCTGAACTGAAGGACCCGAAGACAGGAAAACCTCTCATGAACAGGACAGTCCTTATAGCAAACACTTCAAACATGCCCGTTGCTGCAAGAGAGGCTTCTGTTTACACAGGAATAACGATAGCAGAATACTACAGGGATATGGGATATGACGTTGCCTTAATGGCAGACTCAACTTCAAGATGGGCAGAGGCAATGAGGGAGATTTCATCCAGACTTGAGGAGATGCCTGGGGAAGAGGGCTATCCAGCTTACCTTTCGGCAAAGCTTTCTGAGTTTTATGAAAGGGCAGGAAAAGTAACAACGCTTGGAAGCAAGGAAAAGGAAGGCTCAGTATCTGTCATTGGTGCTGTTTCCCCGCCGGGGGGAGATTTTTCAGAGCCTGTAACGCAGGGAACGCTCAGGGTTGTTAAGACTTTCTGGGCTCTCGACGCAAAAATGGCGCAGAGAAGGCACTTCCCGTCAATCAACTGGCTCACTTCTTATTCGCTCTACCTTGATGCACTTTCTCCGTGGTATGAAAAGGAAGTTGCGATTGACTGGCGCGATAAGGTAAGCAGGAGCATGAGGATACTGCAGGAAGAGGAAAAGCTGCTTGAGATAGTGCAGCTTGTCGGCTCTGACGCGCTGCCTGAAAAGGAGCAGATAACGCTTACTATTGCAAGGATGCTGAGGGAATACCTTCTTCAGCAGAACGCCTTCCATGAAGTGGACACGTACTGCAGCCTGAAAAAGACTTATGATATAATGCGGGTGATACTTGACTACAGCGACCGCGCCTACAAGGCGCTTGCCGCAGGAAAAAGGGCTCCGCACATACTGGCAATAAAGGCCAAGGACAGGATTCCTGAAATGAAGTTCGAAAAGGATTACGAAAAGCTCCTGTCTTCAATAGAGAGCGAGATGAAAAAGGAGTTTGATGCGCTATGAAAGAGTACAAAACGATAAGCAGGATTGCAGGGCCCCTTGTTTTTGTCGAGAAAACAGAGCCTGTTGGATATGCTGACCTTGTAAAGATTAAGCTTGCAGACGGAACCGTGAAGAGCGGGCAGGTGCTCGATACCAGCGAGGAAGTTGTGGTTGTGCAGGTCTTCGAGGGAACTTCAGGAATAGACCGCAGCGCAGGGGTTAAGTTCCTCGGCGAGAACATAAAGCTCTCTGTCTCAGAGGACATGCTAGGAAGGATACTTGACGGTTCTGGAAAGCCAATAGACGGCGGCCCTGAGATAATTCCTGACAAAAGGATTGACATTGGCGGGGCGGCAATTAATCCCTACTCAAGGGGCAACCCAAGTGACTTCATCCAGACAGGGATATCGACAATTGACGCGATGAATACCCTTGTCAGGGGGCAGAAGCTGCCGATTTTCTCAGGAGCGGGCCTTCCGCACAACGAAATAGCCCTGCAGATTGCAAGGCAGGCAAGGGTTATCGGAAAGGATGTCAACTTCGTTGTTATTTTCGCGGCAATGGGCATTACAAGCGAGGAGGCGCACCGTTTCATATCAGATTTTGAGAGGACAGGAGCGCTGAAAAGGTCTGTAGTGTTCCTTAACCTTGCGGATGACCCTGCAATTGAGAGGCTTATTACGCCTAGAATGGCGCTCACGGCAGCGGAGTACTTTGCATTCGAGAAGGACATGCACGTTCTCGTCATACTAACAGACATGACAAACTACTGCGAGTCGCTTCGTGAGATAGGGGCTGCAAGGTCAGAAATCCCTGGAAGAAGGGGCTACCCTGGATACATGTACACAGACCTCGCAATGATTTATGAGAGAGCGGGCATGATTAAGGGAAAGAAGGGGAGCATAACCCAGCTTCCGATTCTTACAATGATTGGGGATGACATCACGCATCCGATACCGGACCTTACAGGCTACATTACAGAAGGACAGATAGTTCTCAGCAGGGAGCTTCACATGAGAAACATATATCCCCCAATTGATGTTCTGCCATCGCTTTCAAGGCTTATGAACCTTGGAATAGGAAAGGGCAAGACAAGAGAAGACCACAGGCAGGTAACAGACCAGATGTACGCTGACTACGCTGAGGGAAGGGACTTAAGGGGCTTAGTGGCAATTGTCGGTGAGGAATCGCTTTCTGAAAGGGACCGCAAGCTTCTGAAATTTGCCGCAGACTTCGAGGACCAGTTTGTCAGGCAGGGCAAGGACGAAAACAGGGATATTGAAAGCACACTTGGAATGGGCTGGAAGCTTCTGGGTCTTTTGCCAGAATCAGAACTCTCAAGGATAAGCCCTGAATTCAGGAGCAAGTACTATGGCAAAGGTAAAACCGACTAGGTCAGAGCTCATAGCGCTCAAGAAAAGGATAAGGCTTGCCAAGACAGGCTACGGCCTGCTGAAAAGGAAGCGTGACGGCCTTATTCTTGAATTCTTTAACGTCCTTAAGAGCGCGAAAAGCGTAAGGTCTGAGCTTGCCAGGGAATATGGTGAGGCGTCAAGGAAAATAAATTTGGCAAGGGCGCTTGAAAGCGACCTGAAAATAAAGTCGATATCGCTTGCGCTGAAGGAGCGCCCCGAAGTCCAGCTGGATTCAAAGAACATAATGGGCATAGTAGTTCCGAAAGTGCAGAGCAGCTTCTCGGAAAAGCCGCTTTTTGAGAGGGGATACGGCTTTGTCTCAGGCTCAACAAAAATAGACGAGGCTGCTGTTGCCTATGAGCGAGTTGTCCAGAAGGTTCTCATGGCCGCAGAGGTTGAAGTTACGCTTAGAAAGCTTCTTGGTGAGATTGAGAGAACGAAAAGAAAGGTTAATGCCCTTGAAAGGATTACCATTCCATGTATGGAAGAGGACGCCTACAGGATAAGGCTCAGGCTTGAGGAGATAGAGAGGGAGAACTTCGCAAGGCTGAAGCTGATTAAGCAGAAGATGTAGGAAAAGCTTTTATACAACATAGGGATTCTTCATTTTATGGCAGAAGACAAAATACGCATGCCTGCAACGCAGGGAGGGCTTGTAAGGTACTTTGAGGACTACAAGAGCAAGCTTGAGTTCAAGCCAGGGCACATCATAATAATGGTCGTGGTTGTCGTTCTTATCGAATTATTTCTTCACATAAGAGGGAGTTAAAATGATGCCTGGCGTAGATCCCCGTGCTATGAAGGCTGCAATGAAGAAGATGGGCATCAAGCAGGAAGAGATAAATGCTTCTGAGGTAATAATAAAGGCAGAGGGAAAGGAAATAGTCATATCAAGCCCTAATGTTGTGAAGGTTAACATGATGGGCCAGACATCTTTCCAGATTTCAGGGGATTTAGAGGAGCGAGAGGCAAAAGCAGAAATAACTGAAGAAGATGTAAAGACTGTTTCTGAGCAGGCGGGGGTAAGCGAGGAAGATGCGAGAAAAGCCCTTGAAGATGCTGGAGGCGACTTGGCTGCTGCTATTCTGTCCCTCAAAGAAGGCTGAATTTATTTGTGGATCTCTTTTATTCTGCCAAGCGTGTAAGGCAGCATAAATGCTGCTCCATAGACAAGGACTGTTATCTTCGGGTCCTGCGATATGGTTATGTTGAGTATTGAAGCGATATGGTCTATCGACGAGATTATTGTGAGTATTGTTATGATTGCTATTAGAGGGATGAAGATTGCCGCGAAAAAATGGTGGTGCCTCTCGAGGAACTCTATTCTTGTTATTAGAAGGTTGAAGATGTAACCGAACAAAAGGCCGAAGATTACCATCATCAGGTAAAGCTGCGGTGTTTCCGAGGCAAAAAGGAAAGGGGTGAGTACAAGCGCTATGAGGACATTCATAAGGGTAAGGAACAGTATGGTGCTCCAGTAAAGAATCATATTGGCTGTGCGCCGGTAAGCCAAATCTGCGCTTGTAGGCTTGTGGTCTAGTATGCTCTCCTGCCTTTTGGCTGGTTTTCCCTTAGTATTCCTCATATTTTTCACCCAAGATTATTTTTTCAGAATAATCCAAAAAGTCGGCTGTAGCCTCGTAATACTCTTTTATTTTGTCTATGCTTATATTAATTATTATCTCGTCAAGTATTACCGCCATTGTCACATGGCGCCTGTACTCGCTACTTTTCTTGTAGTCCGCCCTGCTTATCTTCCTGAGCATGAGAAAAAAGTTGACCATTTCCTTGATTTTTTCATCAGCAAATGTTTTTTTGATGAGGTCGCACATAATCCCTACATTTGAAGGCTTTTCCTTTATCAGCTTCTTTTCCCTTGCGTGCTCAAGAAGGTCCTTTATTGTAAGCTCAAGGCTGTTTATCAGCCTTTCAATTATGTTCCTTATTACATCAACAGTCCTTGTGTACTTAAGGCTTACATAGAGCAGGTGGTCTGCCCTCTTAAGCTCTTCTTTTGCTTCTGACAGGTACTTTTCCATTTTTTATTATATCCTCCGCCTCTGAAAAAAATCGCTTGGTTGCCCTTACATATTGCTGGACCTTTTCTATGCTTATCGTCTTCAGGGCGCTATAGTTTTCAGAACACATTACGAAATTTTCGCTTCTTGAAAACTCAACAGGACTTTCACGGTGCGCAAGCATAAGTGACCTTATCTCCTCAAGAAAGGTGCTGTACTGCTGGAGGTTATAAGCCTTGCTAACCTCCTCCTTAAACATGTAAAACTTTGATTCGAAATTGTCATGAAAGGGCGGGATTCTCTTGGCAGCCCGTTCGTAGTACAAAAGTGAGGAAAGCGTGCTGGCTAGCGCCAGAAAAATGTTTTCCACTATCGATATCAGCAGACGGCTGTCCCTGACAACAGGGTAGGTGAAGGATACCATATGGTCTGCCGTAAGGAGGCGCTTTTTAGCTTCGGCTAAAGCCTCCAGGAACTTTTCCATCAGGAATGTAGAGTCTTGAGTATTTTTAAATATTGTGATTAGGACTAAGGTAGAAGAATATAGCTAAAAATACTATTAAAGTTTTAGACAGCAAACCTGGGAGTTTGCGCATTCAGGGAAGGTCCCCTGTAAAGCTCGGGCATTCTCTAAAGCAGAGCATTCCTCTGGACTAAGGCAAGACCCGCCTTGGGTTCTGCACTCTGAAAATTTATCCCCGCAGAAAGGGCAGTTGAAATAGGCATCGTAAGCAAAAAACACAATAAAAAATAACAGTAAGATAAGCAGAGTGATAATGGACAACCGTTTGCCTTTCGCCTGCAACAGCAAGCTTTAAATAGGACTCCCTTTTCACGCTCTTCAGAGCCCGAGTTCGGCAAGTAAGAGCGTTTTTAGGGCTTATAGCCGATACTTTAATTCTCGGGTCAGCACTAAAATGGACAAAGAAAAGCCTGGTTTCAAGTATATCGTAAGGGTAATGAATACCGACCTTGACGGCGGTAAGAAGACCATTTCTGCACTCAGGAAAATAAAGGGAGTTAATTACGCGATAGCAAATGCTGCCTGCACGCTTTCCGGAATAGATATGAGCAAGAAGATAGGTGAGCTTGGGGAAAGCGATGTCAGCAAGCTTAACGCGACCCTTAGCGATACTGTGAAACTGCTTCCTTCTTGGATGCTTAACAGGAGAAAAGATACAGAAACAGGCGATGATAAGCACCTTTTCGCTTCTGACATTGACTTCACAAAGGACATGGACTTAAGGATTATGAAAAGGATAAAGAGCTACAGGGGCGTAAGGCACTCATTCGGCCTGCCTGTTAGGGGGCAGCGCACCAAGTCAAATTTCAGGAGAAACAAAGGAAAGGGGCTTGGCGTTGTGAAGAGCAAGCAGCAGCCTCAGAAGTCTGATAAGGGCGGAGATAAGAAGTAGAAAAATGGGCGACTCTCAGAAGCTTAAGAGGAAGTACACAAGGCCGCTGAAGCTTTGGCACAAGGAAAGGATTACAGAGGAGAACGAGCTTGCCAAAGAATACGGGCTCAAGAACAAGAAAGAAATCTGGAAGGCTAACTCATTTTTGAAGAAATACTCAAGGGAGGCAAAAAGGCTTGTTGCCTACAAGACAGCTCAGGCCCAAAAGGAAAAGGACCAGCTCCTTAGGAAGCTGAAAAGCCTCGGACTTATACCTACAGAGGGCGACCTGAACTCAGTCCTTAGCCTGAAGCTTAAGGACATACTCGGGAGAAGGCTGCAGACGCTCGTGTATAAGCGCAACCTTGCAAACTCTGTAAAGCAGGCAAGGCAGTTCATTGTTCACCGGCACATAACTGTTGCAGGAAAAAGCATCAACACCCCCTCGTACCTTGTAAGGAAGGCTGAGGAGGCACAGATTGCATACAGGCAGGTTTCACCTATGGCAAAGGCAGACCACCCTGCAGTTTTATCAAAGAAGGGCGATAAGCCAAAGAAAGGTGCAGAAAGTGGAAAAAAGTGAAATAAAGTGGGGGATAGCGCACATATTTGCCTCTTACAACAATACAATTATCCACATAACAGACATCACTGGGACAGAGACCATATCAAAGGCTTCCGGCGGCATGGTTGTTAAAATGGACAGGATGCAGAGTTCTCCGACTGCAGCAATGAGCGCTGCGAAGAGGGCGGCTGAAGGAGCAATAGAAAAAGGAATAAGGGGGCTGCATGTGAAAATAAAGGCGCCGGGGGGGCATAACGGCCCGAACAACCCAGGACCTGGCGCGCAGGCTGCAGTAAGAGCCTTGTCAAGAATGGGTATGAGAATAGGGATAATTGAGGATGTTACTCCGCTGCCGCATGACGGCTGCAGGAAAAAAGGCGGGAAGAGAGGGAGGCGCGTTTAAGATGGAAATCCAACTGCTGTCTTCTGACAAAAAGAAGAACAAGATGTCTTTCATACTGAAAGGTGCTGATCCTGCATTTGCAAACGCCATAAGGCGCTGCGCCATAGAAGAAGTGCAGACAATGGCAATAGATGACGTGGAGTTCAGAAAGAACAGCTCTGCTTTTTATGACGAGATGATTGCCCACAGGCTTGGGCTGGTTACTCTGACAACAGACCTTAAGACTTACAACCTGCCCGAAAATTGCAAGTGCAACGGTGAAGGGTGTGCAAGGTGCAGCCTGAAAATGACCCTTAAGTCTTCAGGACCCTGGCAAGTTTACGCATCCGAGCTGAAATCAAAAGACCCTAAGGTGAAGCCGGTTTTCGGCGATACTCCAATAGTAAAGCTGCTTAAGGGGCAGAAGCTGGAACTTGAAGTAACTGCCGTTTTAGGCAAAGGCAAGAGCCACATGAAATGGTCCCCGGGGCTGGTATACTACAAGTATATGCCTGAAGTAAAAATCGGGGAAGTAAAAAATGCAGAAGAAATAGCAAAGGCCTGCCCTCCAGGAGTTTTCGAGGTTAAGGAAGGGAAGCTCTTTGTCAACAAAGATGAGCTTTTGAAGCACGATCTTGCGGGCATGGCCGAGAAAGTTTCAGGCGGCGCTGTAACCATAGAGGAAAACCCAGAAGAATTCGTATTTTGTGTGGAATCATGGGGGCAGCTTGACTGCAAGGAAATAATTGAGCAGGCAGCCCAGGAATTCGAGAGCCAGCTTGAAGAGTTTGGAAAACTTATCAAGGAAAAGTAAACCCCCGAATACAATCGCGAGTTCACAAAGTCCGTGGGACTAAAGCGAAGCTTTATGTCCCACTTGAGTGCTTTCCATCAATGCTTTTGCAAAGGATTGCGGGGGTGGCAGAGCCTGGTCAAATGCGCAAGGTTGAGGGCCTTGTCCCTTAGTGGGTGCGCGCGTTCGAATCGCGTCCCCCGCATTTAAAGAACAAAGAAAATGAGAACAGGACCAAGTAATCCCGGACTGAGAAGCCTTATTGACGAGCTCAGGAAGAAGGCTTTTGCAGACAAGACTATGCTCTGGAAGAGGCTCGCTGTCGATTTGGAGAAGCCTACAAGGCAGAGGCGCGAAATTAATCTCAGCAGGATAAGCAGGTATACAAAGGACGGCGAGACCATTGTAGTCCCGGGAAAGGTGCTTGCCGGCGGGGATTTGCAGAGAAAGGTAACGATTGCTGCATGGCAGTTTTCGCAGGGCGCACTTGAGAAAATACAGAAAGCAGAAGGAAAGGCGATAAGCATACCCGACCTTATGAAAGATGAGGTCAAGGGAAAAAGGATAAGGATAATGGTGTAGAATGATAATCGACGCTTCAGATTCAATTTTGGGAAGGCTTGCAACTTTTGCTGCAAAGAAGGCTTTGCTGGGAGAGGAAGTCAGCGTGGTTAATTGTGAAAAGGCTCTTATGACTGGCTCAAAAAGCAACATAGTTGAAAAGCTTTCGAAGAGGAATGAGCTGGGCCAGCCGCAGCAGGGGCCTTTTTTCCCAAAAAAGGCAAACCTCTTTGTAAGAAGGGTGATAAGGGGGATGGTTCCTTTCAAGACTGCAAGGGGAAAAGCCGCTTTTGGCAGGGTAAAGTGCTACACAGGCGTTCCGGATGAGCTAAGCAAGGAAAAAGCAGAAAAAATCAGGGAAGCGGCAGAGCTGGCGAGCCTTAACGCAAAATACATAAGCGTGGGCGAAATTTGCAGGATAATTGGTGGTAAGGAATGAAGGTTTTGGTTACGGCAGGAAAAAGAAAAAGGGCCATAGCAAAAGCTGTTATTAAGGCAGGGACAGGAGAAGTCACTGTCAACAACATAGGCATTGATGTTATTGAGCCGAAGATTGCACGCATGAAGCTGCAGGAGCCCCTGCTGATTGCAGGGGATGGCGTTTCTAAAGTAGACATAAGGGTAAACGTGAAAGGCGGGGGATTTTCAAGCCAGGCAGACGCTGCAAGGCTTGCAATTGCAAAAGCATTGGTTGGATTTTTGAAGGACAAAAAGCTTGAAAAAGCATTTTTAGACTATGACAGGCACCTGCTGGTTGCAGACATAAGGAGAAAGGAAGTCAGGAAGCCTAACAGGCACGGAAAGGCTAGGGCAAAAACCCAGAAGTCTTACAGGTGAGCAAAAAATGATAATACCAATAAGGTGCTTCAGCTGCGGGAAACCGATAGCGCATTTGTGGGAGCAGTACAAGGAAGGAGTAGCCAAAGGCGGCAACAGGAAAGAGCTTCTTGACAAGCTTGGCCTTGAAAGGTACTGCTGCAGGGCTGTTTTTCTCGGGCACATTGACCTGATTGAGACCGCTGCCCAGTTCAAGAAGGTTTAGAAGCAGATTGTTTTAATCGGATTCTTTGATTTTTTTATTTCTATTACATCACCTTCAAGAAGCTTGTATTCTTTTGGCTGCGAATCCACAACAGCTATGCCGTCATAAATGTCGGACTTAATGAACAAAGCCTGGCTCGGCTTAAGGATGCCCTTGGTCAGCTTCGGCTTTGTGAGCCTGCCGAAATAAGGCTCCCTGACAACGTAATAGTAATTCTTTGAGTAAAGAGGGAGCTTTTCCCCTCCCGCGCTTCTTGACCACGCAGTTGAGCCGGCAGGCGTCGCAACGATGACGCCTGAGCTTTTTTGGTACTCCTTATTTTTGCCTAACCTTATGATGTAGCGGGAAGTGTGGTGAGGCCTTTTGCTTCCTACGAAGATTTCGTTTATGGCGGGCGGAAGCTTTATTTTTCCGTTAATTGTTGCCTGAAGTGTTTGAAGCTCTCTCACAATGTATTTTCCTTTAAGGAGCATGCTGAACTTTCTGCTGAAGTCATCCTTGCTTGCCCTCGCAAAAAATCCCTCATTTAGGTGGGTGTCTGAGCTTACGCACAGCATAGGAATTCCGCCTGCAAGGTGGGCTGTCCTGAGGAATGTGCCATCTCCCCCGACGGTGATTACAAGGTCCTTGTTCTTGAAATGGGACTTCCTGAGATAGCCCCGCTTTACAGCAACATAACTGATGCCGTGCCTCTTAAGGGTGCTTTCCACTACCCAGAGTGACTTGTAGTTATGCACATAATAAGCCACGAGGACTTTTCTTACTTTCATTTTATTATGATTGCTGGCTTTCCCGGCCTTGCCTGGGAAGCCTTTTTGTCAGCAGAGGACTCTGCCGTCACTATTTCTATTTTTGAGTTGAATTCTGCTTCAAGCTCAGCAAGGTATTCCCTGATAAAGCCAATTTCCTCTTTTTGCGTAAGTATTATGCTTGGGACTGATGACTGGTCTTTCAGCGCCCTGCCAATTATCTGGGGTATTTCCTTGTTGTGCTTGCCGTCGATGCACTCCTTTACAATCTCTGACATGTTGTGGGTTTTCTCAAAAAGGCTCTTTATTTTCTTGAAAAGCCCGTACTTCCACTCAGGGCTCACTATAAGAGTTATCATTTCGGGCTTGCTTATTTTTGTAAGTTCGATTACAGCCCTTATGTCCTTTCTTACCAGTCCTGCAATAGCTTCTCCTGCTTCTGCCTTTTTGTCTATTTTTGATTCCTCGTGCTTTGGCCATTTCTGGAGTGAGATAAAGCCCTTTTCGCCGGAGTTATACCACAGCTCCTCACAGATATGCGGAGTAAATGGTGAAAGCAGCAGCAGGGTGTTTTTGGTGGCTTCCTTAGGCGCTTTTTCCTTTTCAGAAAGGAAGTTCACAAACTCCATTAGCGATACGAGGGCGTTGTTGTACCTGAAAGACTCTATTCCTTCAGTTACTTCTTTTATGCAGCGGTGCATTTTGCTGATGGTGAGGCTGTCTGCCCTGTCAGAAGATGCCTTTTCGGAGAGAGCCAAAACCTTCTTTATCGACCTGTAAGCTCCCTCAATTCCTGAGTCGCTCCACTCAAAGAGGTTGTCAGGGGATGATACGAACATGAGGAAGAATCTTGCCGTGTCGATGCCGTACTTGTCTGAGATGTCTGTCTGGTAGACGACGTTCCCCTTGCTCTTGCTCATCTTGGAGCCGTCCTTGTAAACAATGCCCTGGTTGAAAAGCCTTGTGAAAGGCTCGTCAAAGTCAACATAGCCCATGTCCTTAAGCGCCTTTACAAAGAACCTTGCGTAAAGTAGGTGCATTACTGCGTGCTCCGCTCCCCCGATGTACTGGTCGACCGGCATCCAGTACTTGACTTTGCTCTTGCTGAACGCTTCTTTTTTGTTGTCAGGGTCACAGTATCTTAGGAAGTACCATGAAGAGTCCATAAAGCCGCCCATGGTGTCTGTGTCCCTTTTTGCAGCGCCGCCGCATTTGGGGCACTTGGTATTTACGAACTCTGGTGATTTTGCAAGCGGGTTGCCGCTCTTGAAGTCCACTTTCTCGGGGAGAAGAACAGGGAGATCTTTTTCGGGGACAGGAACGGCGCCGCACTTATCGCAGTGCACGACAGGAATCGGCGTTCCCCAGTAGCGCTGCCTTGAAATCATCCAGTCACGGATTTTGTATTGCACAACAAACTTGCCGTTTCCCTGCTTGACTATATGGTCTGCAACTGCCTTGTTGGCTTCATTCTGGTCCATGCCAGTAAATTTGCCTGCGTTAACCATAACTCCGTCGGAAACGTAAGCTTCAGTCATCTCCCCTGCCTTGAGCGGCTTGTCTTTCGGCTGAATCACAACTTGCAGTTTCAGGTTGTATTTTTTGGCAAACTCAAAATCCCTCTGGTCATGGGCAGGGCAGCACTTGACAATCCCTGTCCCGTATTCCATTATTGCAAAGTTTGCTATGTAAAGCGGCATCTTCCATCCAGTAAGGTGGTTGATGACGTAGCGGCCTGTGAAGAAGCCTTCTTTTTCCTTGTCAACGTTAATCCTGTCAATAAGCTTCTGCTGCCTGGCTTTTTTGACGAACTCGAGCGCCCCTTTTTCGTATTCGGTTCCCTTAACAAGCTCGCTTATTAGGGGGTGTTCCGGAGCGATGACCATGAATGTGGCGCCATAAGTGGTATGGGGCCACGTTGTAAAAGTTGCAAGCTTTAAGTCCTTACCATCAACCTGCCAGTACTCCTCAACGCCCTCGCTCCTCCCTATCCAGTTCTCCTGCATGAGCTTTATTTTCTCAGGCCATTCGATTTTTTTCAGGTCTTCAAGCAATTTATCCGCGTATGCAGTTATCCTGAAGAACCACTGCTCCAGCTCTTTTTTCGAGATTTCGCTGCCGCAGCGCCAGCACTTGCCGGCTTCTGCTTCCTCGTCGGCAAGCACGGACTGGCAGGTATCGCACCAGTTAACAGGCGCTTTTTTCCTGTAGACCAGCCCTTTCTCAAGGAACTTTGTGAAGAAGTACTGGTTCCACTTATAGTATGCGGGGTCGTGGCTTGCTATCTGCCTTGACCAGTCGTAGCTGTTGCCAAGCGATTTTTGGTACTCTTTTATCTTAGCTATGGCTTTTTCTGCGTATTCTTTTGGATGAATGCCCTCTTTTTTTGCAGCAGTCTCTGCAGGCAGACCAAAAGAGTCATAGCCCATGGGGTAAAGGACGTTGTAGCCCTGCATTCTTTTGAAGCGCGCGTATACATCCCCGATAGTGTAGTTCCTTACGTGCCCCATGTGAAGGAAAGACGCAGAGGGATAAGGGTACATCTCAAGGCAGTAGAACTTCTTGCCCTTGCCTTCCTGCACTTTGAAGATTTCCTTCTCTTCCCACTTCTTCTGCCACTTTGCTGAGATAGCATTAAGGTCCATGCTTCAGAAGAATCCTTGGCGGTTATTTAAAACTTTTTAGAAAAGCGGGCAAGCCGCCCTAAATCGACAAAGCAGAAAGGCTGCGGTTTAACCTCAGCGCTCCCTCGGCTCCGCTTCCCCGCAAGCGTCGATTTCCCTGATAAATGCTGCTTCCTTCCGGACCTGACATGGTTTTCAAAAAAACCAACCCTGCAGGACAGAGCGTCAACGTCGGCGTTGAGACCGAAGCATTTCAGCAAAGCCTTTTCAGGGCTTCAGCCCACCATAAAGCCCATTTGTGCTGGAACGTAGGGCTAGCACGCCAGCCTAGCCTGCCCGGAAGGGGTAATATATGAGGGTTTTTAAGGGTTCCTATAGAAGCAGCGTTATCCCATAGCCTATAAGGCAGCCTGCTGTGAGGAATGGCATTGCAGGGTAGAAGTGCCCTTTCTTACCTATTATAAGAAGGATAGTGAGGGCTATTGTAGCTAGTGCAGGTATTACAAGCGCCTTGTAGAAGCCGACTTGAAGCATTACTGTCCCTGCAAAAATAAGGGGGAAGCCTATGTCGCCGCCTCCGACGACTGCGCTTTGTGCCATTACTGCTTTTACTTTTGCTTCCTTAGGGGGTTTTGCAACACCAGCTGCCTTGTAAGGCAAAGAAAGCCCTGCAAAAAGACCGGCAGAGGTCTGGAATTTTGCCAGCTTCACCATGTGCTTGCTCTTCCAGACCGCATAGGCGTCGTAAGCTGAGATTAACAGAAGCAATAGAGCAGCAACCCACACGTTTAGTATCGGGACAAATATTGCTGCCAAGCCGCCGTAGATGAAAAGCTCTGTGAGGTTGTGGATTACGAAGTTTGGCTTAAGTATTTTGAGTAGAGAAGCAATAAATGCAATTATTGCTGAGATGAGGCCTGGTATGAAAGCGGCAAGTGCTATTGTTAATGTTATGAACACGCTCAGGAAATACCACAATTTCCACAACGAGAACTTTTTGAAGCGGATTATCATAAAGAGCAGTCCTGTGCCTATCAGGACTGCGAATATTATGAAGATTAGCGCTGTTACAGGGCCGAGCTGCGGCCTTTCAAGGGCTAAAGGAAGGTCCTTATAGACTGGCGCGCCTTCTGCTGCTGTGCGCTCCTCGTCAAAGTACTGATTTACTATAAGAAGCCCTGCGACCTGCGCCGCAGCGAACATAATTATAAGGGCGAAGGTAAGGGAAAAGGGGTGCTTCATGCTGTTGAATTCGATTGAAGCTTATATAAATTTAATGCAAAAACCAAAAACAATTTATTTAAGTTGTCATCTGGCAGTTTTTAATGGAGAAATTGGGGGCTTCAGAGCTTAAAGAAAAGGGGAAAGAATTCAGGAGAACTATCCTGAAGACAATAGCAAATGCGGGCTCTGGACATCCGGGCGGCTCGCTTTCTGAGATAGACATTCTAACGGTTCTCTACTTCAGGCAGATGAAGTATGACGCGAAAAGGCCTGACTGGCCTGAAAGGGACAGGTTCATTCTTAGCAAGGGGCATGGCTGCCCTGGGCTTTACGTTGTTCTTGCAGAAGCAGGGTATTTTCCAAAGGAAGAGCTGACCAAGCTAAGGAAAATTGGCAGCATGCTTCAGGGGCACCCGAACAATTCAACGCCGGGCATCGAGATAACGACCGGCTCGCTCGGGCAGGGGCTGTCTGTTGCAAATGGGATTGCACTGGCCGGAAGGCTGGACAAGAAGGACTACAAGGTTTACCTTATTCTTGGCGATGGAGAGCTTCAGGAAGGCTCTGTATGGGAAGCTGCGATGACCGCAGGCTTCAAGAAGCTCAGCAACATCATAGCGATAGTTGACAACAACAAGCTTGCGCAGGACAACTACGTCAAGGATTTGAAGGATATAGAGCCGATTGACAAGAAGTTCGAGGCTTTCGGCTGGGAAACCCAGAGGATTAACGGGCATGATTACGAAGAGATAATAGACGCGCTGGAAAATGCTGCGAAAGCAAAGGAAAAGCCCCAGCTAATAATAGCTGACACTGTAAAGGGCAAAGGCGTTTCATTTATGGAGAACCAGAAAGGCTGGCATGGCAAGGCGCCGAACGCAGAGCAGCTTAAGCAGGCGCTTGAAGAGCTGAAATGAAACCAATAAGGGACGGCTACGGGGAAGGTCTTGTGAAGCTTGGAAAAGTGAATAAGAATGTAGTTGTTCTGGATGCGGGAGTTTCAGATTCAACAAGGACAGAGTGGTTCAAAAAAGAGTTCCCTGAAAGATTTTTCAACATGGGCATAAGCGAGGCTGACATGGTCTGCGCAGCCGCGGGAATGTCGACATGCGGGAAAGTTGCTTTTGCGACGAGCTTCGCAGGCTTTTTGCTCGGGCGCACCATGGACCAGATTTTCGTTTCTGTTGCTTACTCAAAAACAAATGTTAAACTCGCGGGCAGCCACGCTGGGGTTTCGGTAGGTGAGGATGGTCCGACAGCGCAGTCAATAAACGACATTGCAATGATGCGCGCAATGCCAAACATGGTTGTGGTTGTTCCTGCTGACGCAAAGGAGGCAGAAAAAGCTGTGTTTGCGCTTGCAGAGCATAAAGGTCCTGCTTACATAAGGCTCGCGAGGTCGGACAGCGAGGAATTCTTCGGCGATAATTACGAGTTTAAGATTGGAAAGGCAACTGTAATGAAGAAAGGAAAGAACGCTGTGATAATAGCGATTGGTGTGATGGTTAAAGAGGCAATGGCTGCTGCAGAAATTCTTGAAGCAGATGGCCTTGATGTTGGTGTTGTCAACATGTCAACAATAAAGCCTCTGGACAGGGAAGCGATAATAAAGGCTGCGGAGACTGGCGTGGTAATTACAGCAGAGGACCACAACATAATAGGCGGGCTTGGGAGCGCCGTAGCAGAGGTTCTTGCTGAGGAAAAGCTTGATGTTGCGTTCAAAAGAATCGGCGCACAGGACAGGTTTGCAGAGTCTGGTCCTGCAAAAGAGCTTTTCGAGAAGTACGGGCTTAACGGGAAGCACATAGCTGCTGCTGTTAAGGCAGTTGCAAAAAAGTAAGCTAAATCTAAAGATTTTTAAAGTAAAATGGCAAGAAGAGCTCTTATGAAAAAGATAATAGACCCGTGGGGAGCGGGCCTGCCTGAGGATTACGAAAGGATTGTGAAGGACTTCGGGCTCGAGCCTTACAGGAATGACCTGCCGGAAGAGAACAGGCTGATGCGGAGGGGAATAGTTTTCGCAGGCCGCGACATCGCTGCAATAGCAGGAGCTATAAAGAAAAAGAAGCCGTTCTACGTGCTTTCAGGGATAATGCCTTCTGGCGAGAAGATACACCTCGGGAACAAGATGGTTGTTGAGAACATTGCTTACTTCCAGAAGATGGGAGGCAAAGCGTACATACTTGTGGCTGATTTGGAAGCAGCCTCTGCGAGGGGGATAAGTTTAGAGGAAGCAAAGAAGCGCGCATTGAATTTTCATATCCCTGCCTATGTTGCCCTTGGATTAGACCCTAAAAAGACTACCTTCTATTTTCAGTCTGAGAACAAGAAAGTAATACATATGGCTTATGAGTTTGCAAAGAAGATAACGCTAAATGAGTTTGAAGCAATATACGGAAGTGCGGACCCTGGAAGGATACTCAGCGCGATTACTCAGGTCGGAGACATACTTTATCCCCAGCTTGAGAAGCCTATGCCCGGCGTAATTCCCGTTGGAGTTGACCAGGACCCGCACATAAGGCTCACAAGGGATGTTGTGAGAAGAACGCAGTCAAAGTACAAGTTTGTGCTTCCTTCATCGCTTTACCATAAGTACACCCCCTCGCTTAAGGGCGGGCTTAAGATGTCTAAGTCTGAGCAGGGCTCTTACATCGAGCTTCCTGAAGACCCGAAGAGCGCCTGCAAGAAAATACAAAGGGCGCTGACTGGCGGAAGGAAGACGCTTGAAGAGCAGAAAAGATTAGGCGCGGAAATCGAGAAGGATATGGTTTTCGAGCTTATGAAGCAGCACCTTGTTGAGGATGACGCAGAGCTTCAGAGGATACATGACGACTATAAGGGCGGCAGGATGTCAAGCGGTGAGCTGAAGGCACTGGCTTGCGAGAAGATGACTGATTTTCTTGAGGATTTTAAATCGCGGCTTGATAAAGCAAGGAAAAACATAGAAGAGCTTAATTTTGTTAAGTTCAGTTAAGTTTAAATATTTCCTCTGGTGACTAGGGGTTATGGCTTTTGATTACGGGCAGGTTCTTGGGTACACTTTTCTAGGCAACACGGGGAAGGATTACCTGATGGCGCTCGCTGTTTTTCTTGGCGTGCTTATCGTTCTCAAGATTTTCAAGAGCTACGGCATCCTTCAGCTTAAGAAGATTGCAAAAAGAAGCAAGACCCCGATAGACGACCTTGTTATAAAGGTTTTTGACGAGATCCACTGGCCTTTCTACGTTTTGGTTGCAGCATATTTGGCAGAAAGGCTCCTGAGTTTAACCCCCCTGCTGCAGAAGCTTATAGCATATGCCATACTGATAATCGGTGCTTACTATGTAGTAAGGGGATTGCAGGATGTGGTTGATTACCTTGGCGAGAGGCTTATCGAAAGGAAAAAGAAGCAGGAGAAAATTGCGCCTATAGCCGCCGTACAGCTTATCTGCAGCATAGTAAAAGCCTTGCTTTGGGTTGTTGCAATCATATTCATAATCGCCAACTTAGGCTTTGATGTTACCTCACTTGTGGCAGGGCTCGGAATAGGGGGCATTGCGATTGCCCTTGCCCTGCAAAACGTGCTTTCAGACGTGTTCAGCTCTTTTTCGATATCATTCGACAAGCCCTTTGAGATTGGCGATTTCATAATAGTAGGCGAGCACATGGGAACGGTAAAGCAGATAGGGATAAAATCTACAAGAATAAAGGCGCTTCAGGGCGAAGAGATAGTAATTTCAAACAGGGAGCTTACAAGCACAAGGATTCAGAACTTCAAAAGAATGGAGAGGAGGAGGGTTGTTTTCAAGTTCGGCATTACTTACAGCACTCCTGTTAAGAAGATGAAAAAGATTCCTGCAATGGTTGGGGAAATATTCAAAAAAGTCAAGCTTGCCGACCTTGACAGGGTCCACTTCAAGGAATACGGAGACTTCAGCCTGAATTATGAGGTCGTTTACTACGTAAACACTAGCGATTACAACAAGTATATGGACACGCAGCAGGAAGTGAACCTTGACCTTAAGGAAACGTTTGAGAAGGAAGGCATAGAGTTCGCTTACCCGACGCAGACAATATTCCTAAATAAGTAATTCTCACAAAGATTTTTAAAGTATCTGCAGTTTTTGTGGTTTTTATGACGGAATTAATCATAACCGAGAAGCCTGCAGCCGCCAAAAAAATAGCTGAAGCTCTCGCCGAAGGAAAGGTAGTGAAAAGGAATTTCAAGGGGGCACCTTATTACGAAATAACGCGAAACAAAAAGAAAATACTGATTGGCTGCGCTGTTGGGCACCTCTACGGGCTTGCTGAGAAGGACAAGAACGGCTGGGTTTACCCTGTTTTTTCTGTAGAGTGGACGCCAATAAGCGAAGTGGACAAAGGCGCAGCCCACGCAAAAAAGTATCTTGATGCGCTCATAAGGCTTTGCAAGGAAGCTGATGAGTTCGTTATTGCCTGCGACTATGATATTGAGGGGGAAACGATAGGCTATAACGTTTTGCGATTTGCCTGCAAGAAAAAAGACGCAAAGCGAATGAAGTTCTCAACTCTTACAAAGCAGGACCTGGTGAATTCTTATGAGAATGCCCTGCCCCACATAGACTGGGGACAGGCTTACGCCGGCGAGACAAGGCACGAAATGGACTGGTATTACGGAATAAACCTTTCACGAGCACTTACCACAGCAATAAAGGAAGCAGGCATGTTCAAGATTTTAAGCTCCGGTAGGGTTCAGGGGCCTGCGCTCAAGATAATAGCTGACCGTGAAAAAGAGATCAAAGCGTTCAAGCCGGTTCCTTACTGGCAGATTGAGGTAAGAGGGGAAATAAAGGAAGGGGAGCTTATTGCCTCGCACGAGAAGGACAAGTTCTGGGAAAAGAAGGAAGCGAGCAGTGTAGTGAAAAAAGTAAAGGGCAAAGACGGGAAAATAAGCGAGGTTACAAGGGAAGAAAAAAACCTGCAGCCGCCTTTCCCGTTCGACCTTACAACGCTGCAGACAGAGGCTTACAGGTGCTTTGGAATAAACCCGAAATATACTCTTGAGATCGCCCAAGAGCTTTACACAGCAGGATATATCTCATACCCGAGAACTTCTTCGCAGCAGCTACCTCCCGCAATAGGTTACAAGGGAATAATTGAAAAGCTCTCTGGGCAGGAAGAATATACTACTTTGTGCAAAGAACTTTTGAAAAATCAGCTGAGCCCGAACAACGGGAAAAAGACAGACCCTGCGCACCCTGCAATCTACCCGACAGGGATAAAGCCGGGAAAGGTAAGCCAGAGGGGGAAGAAAATTTACGATCTTATAGCGAGAAGGTTTATGGCAACTTTCGGGGAGCCTGCTGTCAGGGAAACCTTAACGATAAAAATAGACATAAGCGGGGAAATTTTTGTCGCAAAGGGGACACTTACAAAGAAACGGGGCTGGTATGAGTATTACGGCCCTTATGTAAAGCAGAAAGAGGAGGAGCTTCCTGCTGCGGAAAAAGGAGAGGATTTTGCGAATAAGAAAACAACTATGCACAGCAAGGAAACCCAGCCTCCTAACAGGTATAACCAGGCTTCAATAATAAAGGCTCTCGAGAAGAAAAATCTCGGGACAAAGGCCACAAGAGCCCAGATAATTGACACGCTTTACAACAGAGGCTATGTGCAGGGGAAGGCGATAGAAGCCACAGACCTGGGAATACACATGGTTGAGACGCTTGAGAATTACTGCCCTAAGATAGTTGATGAAGAGCTTACAAGGCACTTCGAAATGGAAATGGAGGAAATACAGGAAAATAAGAAGAACCCTGAGGAAGTTCTTAAAGAAGCCAAAGATGTTCTCACAAAAATACTGAACGAGTTCAAGGAAAAAGAGGATAAGATAGGGAAAGGCCTTCTTGATGCAAACAAGGAGACGCAGGAAAAGGCAAACACAATAGGGAAATGTGTTGTGTGCGGAAAAGGGACTTTAATGGTAAAAAGGGGAAAATACGGCCGCTTCATAGCCTGCGATAAATACCCTGAATGTAAAGCTACTTTCAAGCTTCCGGCAGGCGGATTCATAAAGCCGACCGAGAAGGTATGTGCTGAGTGCAATCATCCAATGATAGAAGTGACTAGAAAAGGGAGAAAGCCTCAGGAAGTCTGCATAAACCCTGACTGCCCTTCAAAGCAGCTTAAGAGCGAGAAGGAAAACACAGCCTGCCCGAAGTGTAAGGATGGGAAGCTTGTTGTAAGGAAAAGCATATATGGGCAGTTTCTTGCATGCAGCAATTTCCCGAAGTGCAGGTACATTGAGCGGGAGAAAAAATCAAAATAGATTTTTTTCTTCTTTAAGGGCAACAGGTGAGCTCCCGCCATGCCACGTTATTCTCGGCCTCACCCTTATGGGATATAGCCTTTCGTTTGTGTCGTCAAAAAGAAGCGCCGCCCCTTTTACGTCAGGAAGCTTGTTAAGGGCTTTGTCAAGGCCCTCGCGCATATAGGTCTGCATAAGAGTTCCCAGAGCTTCTGTGTCGACTTTTGCAGTTATGCGGTGGGCTATTACTATGTCTGACTGAGTCATCACGTCTGTATGTATCTGCCCTGGCTGCTGCGAAGCAAGGATTAGTGATATGCCTGGCTGCCTTCCTTCCCTGAGCAGCGTTATTAACGCTTTTGTTGCAGCTGTCTGGCCTTTTTTTGGAAGGAACTCGTGAGCCTCATCCACTGCCATCCATACAAGAGGAAAGTCCCTTTTTTCCATGCCCTCATCGCGCAGGTAGCTCATTGCAGAATGAACTGAGGCGTATTCCTCATATTTTCTTACAGTCATCCTTTCGCTGAAAAGCTTCTGGGAGACAAGGCCTATTACAAGGGCCCTTATGCTTGTGCTGCTGCTTTCAGCTGCATAGCAGCTGACGTCAAGGACGGTTACCTGCCCTCCGACAGCAAGGCTTGCGAAGCCTGTGCCCTTTTCGCTGAAAAGCCCCCAGCTCTCAGCAGCCATAAAAAGGTTAGCTGCGGCAGACTTTGTGTGCTCATCTGTCTGCGCATCATCCTTTATTTCAGCTATTATGTCTTTTACAGAGTAAGTCTTACGAACATCTTTCATGTTTGAAACAACGCGCTCAATCAGCACGCCTATCGGGTCTGTTATTGAGAGCCCGAATGTTATCAGCCAGTCTGTTGCTGTAAGCTCAGAAGTCTTTATTGAAAATGGCGCATCCGTTGGTATCCCCTTTTCCTTAAATTGCTCATAGTAACCTTCAGGCGTGTAAATCTTCAGGTCCATAGGGACGGATTTCAGCTCCCACTCCTTCAAAAGGTCTGCATCCTGCTTGTTCTCATACTTCATTGTCCAGTATATTCCCATCGTATCAAACATAATCACCGCGATATTGTCCTTTACCTCGCCGGGCATTGTCATGATGCCCTCTGCTATAGAGCCCATGGTGTAGGACTTTCCGCTGCCTCTCTTGCCGCAGACAAAAACAACGTGGCACCTTGTGGCATCCATGTAAACCTCATTTGACAAAGATGTAGTCTGGCCCATGGTGACGTAATGCTTTCCGAGAAGGAACGTTCCCTTTAATCCGAACCTCTTGCGGTCCTCTTCATCCCGCCCTACAACTATTTCATACATACTGCTGAAATAGGACTGGTAGTATAAATAATTTAACATCGCAAACGTTTATAAAGCAACAGGATTTCCTTGCCTGAATGATAGACAGAAAGGAATTCGCAAGAATGCGGAAGGGGCTTGAAAAGGCTGATTCGCTTTACGAGGCGGTTTTCAGCCAGTCAAGGGGGATAGTAAGGCTTTCAAAAAAGGTTATTTATTCTGTGCATAGGGGCGAGCTTGGGAAAGCGGCAGGATATGTGAACAAGATTACGCAAGAGGTTGCTAAACTGAGAAAGAATTGCCCGCCAGAGTTTCTGCCACAGCTAAAGATTGCAGAGCAGGAGTTCGTTGAGGCGGTGTGTTTTTACAATCTCTTAAGAAACGGAACAATACCGGGCGTGAATACGCTGAAAGTCATGCCAACTCACTACTTGCTTGGGCTGTGCGACCTTTCCGGAGAAGTTGCGAGAAAGGCGATAAACGCTGCGATAGAAGGCGATGATAGTACCGCGCTTAAGATGAGGAAGTTTGTTGAGCTGCTTTATGATGAGATGATGCAGTTTGAGCTGAGGAATGGTGAGCTAAGGAAAAAGTTTGACGGGATAAAGTACGACCTGAAAAGGCTTGAGGATGTTGCCCTGCACATAAAAAGAAAATGAGCTGTGAAGAGGAGATAAGGAAGGAAGCGAAAAAGATAATGGATGAGTTTGTGAAAGCGCTTGAGAAAGTGAAAGAAGGGGAGGAAGATGTTGGTTTTGAGTTGGAAGAAGACATGAGAAGCCCTGAGGCAAAGGAAAAGGAAAGCGGCTTTAAGGAAAGGATGCTTGAAAACGCTCCAAAGAAAAAAGACGGGTTTGTTGTTGCTGAAAAGAAGCAATGGTGAATATGGTATTTGCAAAGCTTTCTGGCTTAAAGAACGGGGAAATAACAGCTTCAGATAACATCAAGGATTATCTTGACTTCATTAAGAAGAAGGACAATAAGATAAACGCGTTCATCGCCGTCAATAAGAATGCTGCTGAGGATGCTAAGGAAGTAGACAAAAAACTGAAAAGCGGGAAAGCCGGCAAGCTTGCGGGGCTTGCAATAGCTGTTAAGTCCAATATTTCTGTAAAGGGGCTGCCTGTTACCTGCGCCTCAAAGGCTCTTGAGGATTACAAAGGGACTTTTGATGCGGACGTCATTTCAAAAATAAGGGCTGAGGACGGGATTATAATGGGCATGGTTAATATGGATGAGTTTGCCTGCGGGATTTCAGGCGAGACTTCTTATTTTGGCGCAACGCAGAACCCTGCTGCGCCAGGACGCGTTCCTGGGGGCTCAAGCTCAGGCTCAGCAGCAGCAGTTGCCGCAGATATGTGCGACCTTGCCATTGGCTCTGACACAGGAGGTTCGATAAGGAACCCTGCCTCGCACTGCGGAATTATCGGGATAAAGCCGAGCTACGGTCGCGTTTCAAGGTACGGGCTTGTCGACATGGCAATGAGCCTTGAGGGAATAGGAACTCTTGGCAGGGATGTTTACGGGAACGCCCTTCTTATGGAGGTCATCTCTGGCAAGAGCAAGTTTGATGCTGTAACAGCAGATAATAAAGTCGGCAAATATACGACAGAGCTTGGGAAAAAGAAAAAGCTGACAATTGGGATGAGTGAAGACTTTGAGAAACTCTGCACTGACAGAAGGATATACAAAGCTGTTGAAAGCAAAGCAGGAAAGCTCGCTGAGGTACTTGGCGGAAAAGTGAGAAATGTGAAGATGCAGCACGTCGACCTTGCGATCCAGACTTATTATCCCATAGTTTACGTTGAGTTTTTCTCTTCAACAAGAAAGTTTGACGGCAGGAAATACGGAAGGAAGATAGAAGATAACTGCGGGGAAGAAGTCCTGAGGAGGATTCTTGGCGGAAGGGAGATTTCAAAGGCAGAATACAAAGGAAAATATTACAGGAAGGCGCTGATAGCGAGGAAGATAATAACAAAAAGCTTTGCAGAAGCATTCAAAGGTGTTGATTTGATTGCCCTGCCGACAACCCCTATGCTGCCGCACAGGATGGGAGAGGTGACAGACCCTAGGGCTGCTTATGCTTACGATGCCTTTACAGTGACTGCTAATCTGGCGGGCATATGCGGAGGCGTTTTCCCTGCAGGAAAAGTTGAGGATGCACCGGTTGGACTTCAGCTGCTCGCCCCCTGTTTCTGCGAGTCTAACCTGCTTAACGCGATGCACAAATTGGAGCAAGATTTATAAACGCCTTACGAGTTCTTAGAGATTATGCGCAGAACAAACACTTGCGGCCAGCTTACTGCAAAAAGCATAGGAAAGAATGTTTCTATAGCTGGCTGGGTGCACTCAAGAAGGGATCACGGCGGGGTAATATTTATCGACCTCAGGGATAGGTACGGCTTTACACAGATAGTTTTTGACCCTTCACATAACAAGAAAACGCACTCTGAAGCGGAAAAACTGGGAAGGGAGTACGTAATTTCTGTTTCAGGCAAGGTAAGGGCAAGGCCTGCTGGAATGAAAAACCCAAAGCTCAAGACAGGAGAAATAGAGGTTCTGGTGGATGAGCTCCAGATAATAACAAAGTCAAAGGTCCCGCCGATTGAGATAGACGACAGGATTGAGGCGAATGAAGAAACGCGGCTTAAGTACCGCTACCTTGATTTGAGAAGGCCTGTCATGCAGAACCGGATAATAATGCGGCATAAGGCTGCGCAGGCAGTAAGGGAATATCTTAACAGGAACGGATTCCTTGAGATTGAAACCCCTGTTCTCATAAGAAGCACCCCTGAAGGCGCCAGAGATTACATAGTGCCGAGCAGGGTTAACCCCGGAAGGTTTTATGCCCTTCCGCAGAGCCCGCAGCTTTACAAGCAGATACTCATGATTGCCGGTTTTGACAGGTATTACCAGATAGCAAGATGCCTGAGAGATGAGGATTTGAGGCAGGACAGGCAGCCCGAGCACACGCAGGTTGACATAGAGATGAGCTTTGTTGAGCAGGAGGATGTAATGGACCTTGTTGAGGGCTGCTGCAAATACCTGCTTGAGGTAATTACGGGCAAAAAGGAAACAAAGCCATTTGTTAAGCTAAAGTATGCAGAGGCAATGGAAAAGTACGGGTCTGACAAGCCTGACTTAAGGTTCGGCATGGAGCTTATTGATTTAAGTGAAATTGCGAAAGGCTCTGACTTCAAGGTGTTTAAGGAAGCAGAGCAGGTCAAGTGTGTTGTTTCAGAAAAGGAGTTCAGCAGGAAGGAAATAGACTCTCTGATTGAATGGGCTAAGGAAAACGGGGCTAAGGGCCTCGCTTGGATGAAAGTTACAGGTTCTGGTCTTGAATCGTCAATAGTGAAGTTTTTCGGCGAGAAAGTTCAGAAAGAGCTCCTTGAGAAGACCGGAGCGAAAAAGGGAAACGTGATTTTCTTTGTAGCAGACAGGCCAAAGGTCGTTGCAGAAATTCTCGGCAAGCTGAGGGTTGAGCTGGCAGAGCGCCTGAAGCTGATAAAGCCGGGCGAGCTTAAGTTCTGCTGGATAACTAATTTCCCGCTTTTTGAGTGGGAAGAGGAGGAGAACAAGTGGACATACTCGCACCACCCGTTTGTAATGCCTTTCCCAGAGCAGGTTAAGTTCATTGACAAAAACCCTGAGAGGGTTTACGGCCAGCTTTATGACCTGGTGCTGAATGGCATGGAGCTTGGCACCGGATCTATTAGAATAAACTCGCCGGAGCTGCAGGAGAAGGTTCTCAAAACAATAGGGGTTTCTAAAGCCGATGCTGAGAAAAAGTTCGGGTTTTTGCTTGAGGCATACAAATACGGCGCCCCTGTCCACGGCGGCATCGGGTGGGGCTTTGACAGGACAGTCGCGATGATGCTCGGCCTTAAGGACATAAGGGAAGTGATAGCTTTCCCGAAAAACAAAAAGGCTGAGTGCCCGATGGACGGCTCGCCTTCAGAGGTTGACGATAAGCAGCTTAAGGAACTGCACCTTAAGACCGACAAGATAAGGAGCAGTTAATTTTTTAAAGGGCTTCATCTTCTTTGGCTTTTATGCTAGAATTATTCACGCTGGTACACGACAGAATAGAACACCTTGAGCACGTCCAGCTGGGCAGGACTGTGACGTGGATGCGCACGATTGGAAGGGGGACTGTCTGGATAAGGTGTTTGAAGCCTGATGCGGATGACATATCGACTCTCTCACAGCTTTCAAGGATTCCTATTGATGAGCTAAAGGACAGCATTGAGGAGCCGGAAAGGCCCAAGCTCAGCACAATAAGGCATCTGGAGATTGTCTATAGCGTCCCTGCGATAGAGGAAGATGATGTCGTAACAAAACCTTTCTACATTTACGTTTCAGGGAACATGATAATCACCATAGAAAAAGCTGAGAGCCAGATAATAAAGGACACAATTTCTGCAATGAAGGCAAACAAGAAAAGGTTTCTTTTCAGGAAGCCGATTGATGGCTTTGTCGTTTACCTTCTTGACAACTTCAATGATGATTTCCTGCGCTTCATAGACAGGATTTCCGTGCGGGTAGATCTTTTCAAGGAGAAGGGGTCGCTGTCAAAGGAGAGCATTGAGAAAATATACGACTCCAGCCTGACGCTGAGCTACTTCAACCAGTCTCTTATCGCGAACCTTGAAGTGCTGAACGAGCTAAGGAAGAGCTATTATAAAATTTTCACGCAGGATACGAGGAATCAGTTTTCTGAGCTTTATCTTGACGTTCTTCAGATAATAGACACAGAGAAAATTCAGAGGGAAGGGGTTTCCAATTTGTTTAACATGCAGTCAATCATGACTACCAACAAGCTGAACAGCTTCATGAAAACTGTAACGCTTCTCGCAATCATAATTGCTGTTCCTACCCTTATTTCAGGAATTTACGGCATGAATGTAGAGCTGCCCCTTTCAGATAACAAATATGTTTTTTACATGCTGATGGGATTGATGGCCATAATTTCGCTTCTGCTTATCTGGGCATTCAGGGTGTTTGAGAAAAGATGATTCTGGTAACGAGAAACGAGAAAAAGATAGAGGAGTTTTCAAAGTTTCTTGGGGCAGAGATTAAATTCAAAGTCCTGAAGGCAGAATATCCTGAGCTGCGCTTTGATTCATCTTGTGAGGTTGCAATGAGCTCTGCAAAAGCTCTTGCTGAGAAGTTAAAGGATGAGGTCGTTGTTGAGGATTCAGGGCTTTTCATAAAGGCGCTTGGTGGGTTCCCCGGAACGTGCACAAGATATGTGCATGAAAGGATTGGGAACGCGGGAATACTGAAATTGATGAAAGGCGTGAGGAACAGGCAGTGCGAATATGTTTCTGCAATAGGGTTTTGCGCGCCGGGAAAGAAACCGATGTGCTTTCGGGGGGTTGAGGAAGGCAGGATAGCGGAAAAAGAAAAAGGGAAAAACGGGTGGGGGCAGGACCCTATTTTCATTCCGAAAGGAAGCAAGAAAACTTACGGTGAGACGAGGAGAAGGGGTGATATAAACTTATTCAGGGCGAGGGCGATTGGGAAGCTGAAAGCTTTCCTTGCGCAGTCCGGGAAGTAGGTGCGGTATGGGTTTGGAAAAAATAGCTGCTAAATCCTTTGTTTTTGCATTTGCAGACCTGCTGGGACCTGCTTACAGGATAGAAAATGAGGGGCTAGACAAGGTAGTAAAGGGGGAGCCTGCTGTTTTTGTGATAAAGCACCAGCACATGATGGACTTTTTGGTAGGAGCTTACGGATTTAGGAGGATTCTGAAAAATAAGGCTACTGTTCCTGTTAAGGAATCTTTATTCAGAAACGGTTTTGTTGCAGAAGTGCTTAATGAGCTCGGCGCCGTGTCGATGAAACGCCCCCAAGACGGCGGTTATAATGAGCATACAAGGATAAGATGGGCAAGACAATTTATAGAATTAATGAAGAGTAACGGGTGGTATGCCTACTGCCCTGAAGCTACAAGAACCCCGGGGGCCGTTGGTGATTTTAGCGAGGAATACATTCACCCTGTTTTAATAGGTGCGAAGCACGGTGCGAATATTTATGTTGCCGGAATTGAAAGCACCCCGGAAAATCGCTCGCCATGGATCCCTTTTCTCACAAAAAAAAAGATAAGGTGTGAGCATTACGATGCGAAGGGGAAGGCTATAGCGCAGGTTATGTCAGAAATAAAGCAAAAAATGGCAGAGCTTAGCGGCTTGGAGAAAAAGCTGTATTAATCAATACAAATCAGTTCGTAGGCTTTTGCAGGCACCTGAAAAGGATCAAAAATCGTGGCTTTCAGGCTTTGAAAAGGGCGATTTCCACAGGAAACGAGGGGGGCATATTCTGGAAAATATATGTTTTAAAGAATAACAGAGTATTTAAATAAGCGCCCATTTATAAGCTTTTTAAATAAACGGGGGGTTTAAAAATGGTTAAACGCGACATCAGAGTGGTCAATATCGTTATCAGCACTTCTCTTAAGCACGACATACCGCTTGAGAAGATGGCTGGGACTCTTTCTAACACAGAATATAACCCGGAGCAGTTCCCCGGTCTTGTTATAAGGATAAAGGAGCCAAAGACTTCTGCGCTGATTTTCAGCAGCGGAAAAGTTGTCTGTACAGG
>JAFGRH010000074.1 GCA_016935265.1 Candidatus Woesearchaeota archaeon
CTGCGTCGTTATCACAACCTTTCCCGTCTCGATCTTTCTTTCCCTCAGCTTCTTGACAGTTTCTTTAACGTATTCAAGCGCCTTCTCAGGGCTCTTCTCCCTGAGTATTATGTTCAGGACGTTCTCCTGAACTTCCTTTGCTATTATCGCGAGGTTTCTCCTTACTGTCTCAAATCCCCTTATCTTCATCGCCCCGCTTTCAGAAAGCAGGGCGTACTTCTTCTTTGCCCCGTATCCTGTTGTCCTTGTTGAAACGAAAATTCCGCTCGGGTAGTATCCCTCATACTCAAGCTCCATTATTCCCGGCAGCTCCATGTTCACTGAGTCCATGAAAGACTTTGCTTCCTGCTCCTTCCTCCCCTTTAGCGCGAGGAATATGCTGTCCGTGTCAGAGTAAATCACGCTGAAGCCGTTTTCCTTCGCCTTTGCTATGACGCTCTTAATGTAGTACCTTCCGTAGGCGGTTATCGCCTTTGCGGACTCCATTGAGTACCATCTTGCCCCAAAAAATCCGAGGTAGCCGTATATTGAGTTTGCCACTGTCTTCAAAGCCTGCTGCCTTGCCTCAAGCATCCTGTCATCCGACTTCCTCATTATTTCTTTGACGCGCATCCTCCTGTTTATCACGTCCTCTATGACCGTTGAGATGAATCCCTTTCTCTTCTTGCAGAACCAGTGCTCGCCGTCAGGCACCTTTTCTGTATCGCGGCAGCAGCCGCAGTCCAGCATGTCAGGAGAGATGTTGTGCGCGGATATTATTGTTGGGTAAAGGCTCCTGAAGTCAAAGACGACTATGTCATCGTAAAGCCCGGGCTTCGGCTCGTAGACAAACCCGCCCTCGTAGCTGTGGCTTTTCCTGTCAGTTATATCATTGTTTGACGGTCTGTTAGGAACGAGCTCGTTAAATGAGGGAGCTTGCCTTATCAAATACCACTCAACAAGCTGCGAGAAGCTCATCCTGCTCACGTCATCAATCGTAAGCCCTATCATCTTCGTAAGCTCGATAAGGTTTGGAAGCAGTTGTTCAGTAATCCTGAGCGTCAGCTGCGCATCCTTCAAATTATAGCTGCAGAAAGCCTCAAGCTCTTCGCTGTTTTCATCCCACGCCTTGAAAAGCCTCTCTATGTCAACATCCGCCTTTCCCTCGCCAAGCATTTCAGTTGCAACTGAATTAAGGTCGTAAACAGGCGTGTGCAGCGAAAACCTGTGCACCTTCTTTATGAACTTAAGGATGTCAAGATGGCTTATCCCCGCTATTTCCGCGGTCTGCGTTGTCCTCCCGCTTATCTTCAGCTGAGAGTAGTCAAGCCCGAAGTCCATCTTAATCTTGTACTTGTCCGCCCTTGCCTTTATGTAAGGCATGTCAAAGCCGTCAGAATAATACCCGACGATTATGTCAGGCTGCCTTTCCTCAATAACTTCCCTTATCCTGTCAAGGAGCTTTGCCTCGCTGTCAACAAACTCTATGTACTTCTTTTCTGTTTTGAACCTCTTCCACGTAATTACCTTCTCGAAGCCGTTCCCACAGAAAGCGACCATTATTATCGGGTTGCTTTCCGGAATAGCAACCTTTCCCTCAGGGTTGTAGGTCTCAATGTCAATCGCCATCACCCTCGGGTTTTTTAGAACATTCTGGCTTACGCCCTCGATTCTGTCTGCCCTGAAAGCATCGCACTTCACGCGGTGAGCAGCAACTTCCCCTTCTGCCTCGTGCAGCGTCATCGGTATTATCTTGTGGTCTATCAGGTAGCGCCTCTTGTAAAGTATGTCCGCTTCCAGGCACTCCCCGTACTTTTTCGCTTCCTCCCTCAGAGCCGGAACGTCTTTGGGGCTTCTCGCAAAAACCTTAACAGCCTCAACCTTTTTCCCGAGAAAGTATTTCTCATGAACCTCAGCGCCGGCAGCGCTCCTGTCCTCAGCCCTCATCTTCGCAAGCTTCTCAGCAGCGCTTTTCGCGTCATCTTCAGGTATGACCCAGAAATAAGGCTGGAAGCCCTCGCTAAGAACTGTTATGCGCTTCCCTTCCTCAGTCCTGCCGAAAAGCTGCACAACAGGCCTCTCAGCTACCAGAGTATAGTTCGCTTCAACAGGATAAAACCTAACCCGAGCCATGCCTCGTGAGATGGCGGGGGGTTATTTAAAGGTTGCCAGTCTTAGCTAAACATTTATATACTTCCCTGAAAAGAAATCCGTTATGAGAACCCAGCAGCACAAGGGGCAAAGAGTCGGTGTTTTTGTTGACGTGCAGAACCTCTACTATTCTGCGAAGAACATTTACAACGCAAAGACGAACTTCGCTGAAATTCTTAAGGTTGCGGTTGCCAACCGCAAGCTCATACGCGCATTCGCTTACGTGATTAAGGCTGATGTTGGCGATGAAAGGGGCTTTTTCGATGCCCTTGAGAAGATTGGCTTTGAAGTCCGCTCAAAGGACCTTCAGATATTCTTCGGCGGCGCAAAGAAGGGCGACTGGGACGTCGGAATTGCCATGGACATGATAAGGCTTTCCTCAAAGCTCGATACTGTTATCCTTGTAAGCGGTGACGGCGACTTTAGAGCGCTCCTCGAGTACCTGCGCTCAATGGGCTGCCGCACAGAAGTTGTTGCTTTCGGAAAGAACACATCGCAAAAGCTTGCTGATGAGGCAGACAGCTTTTTGGACCTTGACAAAAACCCAAGAAGGTTTCTTATTAACGAGTACAGGAGAAGAAGCGCTCCGCCTCCGCAGAAAGAAGAAGTGAAAGCCAAAAGCCCGCCTACTTCTTGAACATTTCCTTGTCTATTATCAGCGGTCCTATGTAGCCGCAGTCCTTGCACTCGTAGCTGCCTGTTGTCCCGCCTATGAAAAGGCTTATGTTAGACGAGCCGCATCTCGGGCAGACCTTTATCCTCATCTTAATCCCTTACTTTCTTGTATCCCAGCAAAATGAGCAGTGCAAGCACTATGCCCAGAAGTATGAACCTCAAGTACTGGTGCAAATGGTCCCAATACCCTATTGTCCCGATAAGTATGTTAAGTATGCCGCCGAGAAGGAAGCCCGTGGCAACTGACTCTACCTTAAGCACTATCCCCAATGCAAGGCATACCAGCCCTGCTATGACCAGTATTATGAAGGCATTGCCTGAGTGCGTTTTCCTGTCTGCCTCATAATCCCTGTCGCACGTTTCGCAGTAAGCCTTTGTGGGGCAGCCGAAGCTGTCACGCTCGTAAGCTATATGTCCTTCTTCCTGCTGGCAGCTGTCCTTCAGGCTTTGGGGCGTTTCTATCACCGTGCAGTTTTCAAGCAATTTTCCCTCAGGAAACACGACCCTTGCGAATTCGTCCCTGCAGTAGTCTTCATATTCCGGCCCAGGATAGAAAGTCCCTATGCCATAATTCACGAACATTGCAAGAACAATTGCTATGCCTATTGCAAGAGCCCACTTCTTTATGCCTTTACCCATAGAATCTCAGCCCTGTGTGCTGCAAGGCACGCACCATGTCAATGTACCCGTCTGATATTTTTGCGTTCTTTATCTTGCAAAGCTTGCAGTGAACATCCTTCAGGAAGTTTACAAGCGAATTGTAAACCTCGTCGTACCTTTCCATTATTACGTGAACTGTTCCGGTCAGCTGCTCGCCGTCAAACTCCATGTTTATGTTCTCTTCCATCTTTACTATGTCCTCTAGTATTTTTGATGCGAGCTCGTCGGTTTCCTCAAGCCTCGTTGTCCTGTAGACCTGCTTCTGCGTGCCGTCATTAAAGCCTATTTCAAGCGTAATAGTCTCGTCCTGAAGCGAGAAGGAGCTTACACCTAAACGTGTTATGCTAACGTGCACTACCTTTATCCCCTCTTGGATCCCCATCCCACTGCCCCTTACACTTCAGGATTTAAATATCTTTCGCAGAATTGGCGTTCACGAACCTTTATATACTGACAAAAACTTTCCAGGCTTATGTCGCTCCATTCAATCCCAAAAGTCGAATCCGCTGATTTTTATCTCGACGTTGCCTTCCGCAGGGGCAAGGAAAAGGCGGCAAAGCTCCCTCTCCGCAAGAACAAAGACCGCCTAAGAAGAAAGATAGAGCTCGAAACAACAAGAATAACCGCGGTCAGCAGGGCGCTTTCAAAAAAGCTCGGCCAGATTCTCGAAACCTTCCCTTCATTCGACCAGCTGCCCCCTTTCTACCTTGAGCTTGTTAAGTGCACGATTGACTACCGCGCGCTGAAAAAGTCCCTTGCTGCAGTAAACTGGGCTGTGAATAAAATAAATGATTTCTCCAGCCTCTACGTAAGGAACATCCGCAGGTGCAGGGATGAGAAAATCCTCATGAAGCACAAGAGGGAGTTCTACGGAAGGGTGAGCTCTGCTGTCAAGCAGATAAAGCCGCAGCTCGCAAATCTTGAGGAAGCCCGCATTATAATGAGGAAATTCCCCATAGTTAAGACTTCCCTGCCGACAATAGTCATTGCAGGCTATCCGAACGTCGGCAAGACAACCCTGCTCACAGAGCTGACCGGCGCAGACCCTGAAATCGCCTCCTATCCTTTCACCACCCAAAGGCTCATGATAGGCTACTGCACCGTCAACGAAAAAAAGTTCCAGTTCATTGATACCCCTGGTCTTCTTGACCGCCCGTTGGAAAAACGCAACAGCATCGAGCTTCAGGCAGTCCTTGCATTAAAGCACGTCGCCACAAAAATATTCTTCCTGATAGACGCTTCTGAAAGCTGCGGCTACAGCAAGGAAAAGCAGCTCTCCCTTCTCAGGGAAATTAAGAAAATGTTTACAGTTCCCGTATCCGTTATAATCTCAAAGGCAGACATAACACCTCAGGAAAGCCTTGCAGAAATAAAGAAGAAAACCGGCGCTTATGCTGTAATATCATCA
>JAFGRH010000001.1 GCA_016935265.1 Candidatus Woesearchaeota archaeon
AGCTACGTGAATATTGAGAACAACTACGGAAGCGATCTTAAGGAAATGCATGTAGTTGCCGTTATTCCGGAGCTCGGCTTAAGGGTAAGCCTTGGTCCTTTCACAATAGATGATGAGGAAGAGGCCACGAAGAGGCTGCTTGTTGACACTTATGGCGCAGAGCCAGGTGATTATTACGTTCGCATCACAGTAAGTAACGACGACATAAGACGCGTGAAGCACAGAATAATAACTATATAATAGTCACTACAATTCACTACTCTTGTATGCTAAAGAACGAAAAGTTTATATATGGGTGCGGGTTAATGCCAACAAAGATTTGGCTATTTAAACAAAAAAACCTATAGGGGGGACAGAACATGAAGAAGAAAATGATTTTGGGTTTGGTTTTCTCGTTAGTTGTTTTGCTTGCTGCATCAGCAGTCCAGGCAGATGATGAGTACGTCTGTGGCGATTATGCCAGCGATCTTCCTATCATAATTGAGGAAGTCGAGATTGACGGCACAGAAGTTGTCTATGACGAAGACAACAGCCTCTCACTTGAGAGGGGTCAGGACATTGACGTTAAGGTCAAGATGTCCGCAACTGAAGACGTCGACAATGTAGAGCTCATGGCTTACATAAGCGGATATGAGCACAGCGATGTTGAGCCAATCTCAGACACAACCGCTGTATTTGACATGGATGCAAACGTAACCTACATCAAGAAGCTCCAGCTCAGCCTGCCTTCAAGAGCAGATGAAGACACATACAAGCTCAGGCTGGTTATTGCTGACAGGAGCGGCGACGAGTGCACACCAAACTACCTGATAAAAGTTGACGTTCCACGCCACGATGTCCAGATAAGGGACGTTGTTTTCAGCCCTGACGGAAGCGTTCAGGCAGGAAGAGCCCTGCTTGCTACCGTGAGAGTGAAGAACACAGGCGAAAAGGACGAAGACAGCATCAAAGTTAAGGTCGAGATACCCTCTCTTGATGTCAGCGCAACTGACTTCATAGATGAGCTTGAATCTGACGACACAACCACTTCAGAAGAGCTTTTCATGAGAATTCCTGACTGCGCCAAGCCGGGAACCTACGAGGTTAAGGTAACCGTTGAGTTCAACGAAGGCGAGGACGCTATAAGGAAGACAGAAGTAATCGAGGTAACTGAGGGAGATGTCTGCCCGATAAAGGCAGAGGTTGAGGGCAGGATAACTGTTACAGTAGGCGGCGAAGCACAGACCATAGAGGCTGGCGGAGCAGGAGCAGCTTACCCTGTTGCCATAACAAACTCAGGAACCGGCTCAAGAACATTCTCATTAGGCGTTGAAGGCGTATCAAACTGGGGAACAGCCAGAATGAGCCCAAGCAACGTGATGAATGTTGCAGGCGGCGAGACAAAGACCGCATTTGTCTTTGTAACAGCAAACTCAGGCGCAGCTGACGGCGAGAGGCTGTTCGTGCTGAGCATAAAGGATGCTTCTGGCGACACGCTTCAGGACATAACCTTAAAGGCAGACGTTATGGGCGGCTCAGCCGGCTCAATAGTCAGCCTTTCAAACGCAAGAAGGGTGCTTGAAATCGGCCTCATAGCCCTGGTAGTCATTCTCGTTATAGTTGGCTTGATTATAGCCTTCAGGAGAATGCGCGGGCCAGAGGGCGAGGAGAGCCAGACTTACTACTGAAAAGCTTTTTAGCTTTTCTTTTTTTTCTTCCCTTTTCTTCTCAAAATTTTGAAATCAAAATAACCAAAAAGTTTAAATACGCTTCCTCATTTTTAAGTAGTAACTAACGGGGTTTTTCAATGAAGAAAGGACTATTGTTTTTGCTGGGGGTTATGCTGCTTGTAAGCATTGGCTTTTCTTCAGCGCAGGTTACCAATGATTTCTATGCTTCAGCTCCTGCAAGCGTTGATGTATGCGGCTGCGCAGTAGCAGAAAAAAGCGTTACGGTAAGGAACACAGGCGATTTCACAAACCTTTTCAGGATAGAGCAGAGCGGGAGTGCTTCTCCTTATGTTACAGTTTTTCCAAGCACATTCGTTCTTGAGCCAGGGCAGGAGATTGAGGTTTCAGAGCTTTTTTCCGCCCATTGCGGCCTTGAAGGGGCTTTTGAGCTTAAAACAGTCATATCAAACGACCTTAACATAGAGAAGCAGTTCACGCAGGTCTTTAATGCTGAGAAGTGCAACAACATAGGCCTTTCAGCGTCTTCCCCCGCGCCCGGCTGCAGGTGCTCGACTTTTGAGTATGAGGCATTTGTCCAGAACACAAAGGGCTTCATCGAAACCTACAACTTTGCTGTTGACAAGTTTTATGGCGAGACAGTAATCCTGCCTTCCTCAGCGGTTCTTTCGCCTGGCGAAGAGATTAAGGTTCTTATCTACACAACGCCTGACTGCAGCGAGAAAGGGATAAAAAACTTCAATTTCATAACAACAGCCGTAAACAACAATCTCCAGCAGAAAGTCCCGCTGCAGCTTGACATTGTCAGAGCATGCTATGCCTATGCGCAGCCCTCTTCAAACGTAACTTACGAATTTCCAAAGCTTAACTTCTCAATGAACCTTACAGGGGCTAAGCTCCTGCCTGGGACGCTTTGTGAAAACAATCTTGTGAAGGGGCTTATTATCCTGCCGCTTGTTATTGTCATAATTCTCATCATAATAGCCCTTGTCAAGCTTCTTGTCAAAAGAAGGGGCGAGAAGCTTCCAGTTCCAAAAGAGGTAAAGCTTGAGAAAAAGAAGCCCTACAAATGGGAAAAGATGTTCAGGGAGGAGAAGAAGCTTAAGGTTCCGAAAGTAAGCCTCCCGAAATTCAAAATAAACTGGAGGGCAGTCCTTTCAGTGCTGCTCGCGATAATCATCATAGCAGCCCTTGTTGCAGGCGCTTACTTCCTTATATCCGCAATCAGGTCAGCCCCTGAGGATGGCGAGATTCAACAGAATATTACCGAGGAGCAGGAAGCTCCTGAGGAGGAAGTTCCTGAGGAAGCGGAGCAGGAGGCTGGTGAGAGCTTCCTTACAAAAACAAAGAACTTC
>JAFGRH010000075.1 GCA_016935265.1 Candidatus Woesearchaeota archaeon
GGTCTGTTGGCCAGGCTGGGGTGCAGAGCGGCTTTGCAGTTGATGCAGGGTTTGATGACAATGAAAAAATAAGTGCCCTGCTCAGCGCCATAAAAGGACAGGTTGGCGAGCTGAGCGAAGAGGACTATACCATTGAGACAATTGGCTCGGCACTCGGAGCCAGCTTCGAGCGCGAGGCAATGTTCGCGCTTCTCCTTGCTTTCATCGCAATGGCGCTTGTCGTTCTGGCATATTTCAGGACACTTCTCCCTTCACTTTTCGTGATATGGACTGCATTCGTTGACATGGTCTGCACCTTTGCAGCCATGATACTTTTGGATGTTCACATATCAACAGCAGGGCTCGCCGCATTCCTTATGCTCATAGGTTACTCAGTCGACACAGACATACTGCTCACAACCAGGGTCCTTAAGACAATTGAAGGAACTGTATTTGAAAGGATAATTGGGGCGATGAGGACAGGCTTTACAATGACTCTTACCGCGCTTATTGCAGTTATAGCAGGACTTATCCTTGCAGAGTCAGAGACAATAAAGCAAATCATGCTCGTGCTTGTTGTCGGGCTCAGCTTTGACCTGATACACACATGGATAACAAACGCAGCCACGCTCAGGTGGTGGGCTGAGAGGAAGCAAAGATGAGCAGCATAGGGCGCATTTTCAAGAGCTTCCGCGTGCTTTTAGCTCTGGCGCTCCTTATCATATCATTAATTGCAATAGCCCCAAACCCCTGGATAGAGGGCGTAGCAATAACAAGCGTTGATCCCGGAAGCGCGGCAGACATCGCAGGCATGGGCGGCGCAGCCCCTTCAGAAGCGCCAACTTCAAGAGAGAGAATTACTAATATAAACAACATGCCGATAAAGTCCGCTGAGGACTACTACGAGCTAATTCAGCTTCTCGAGCCAAACCAGACAATAAGCATAACAACAAACAAGGCGCACTACCGCCTAACAACCCAGCCAGAGGTTAAAGTAACAGTCCTGCCAGAGCTTGAGGAAATAACAATTCAGGAAGTAGTCCCTTTAAACATAACCGTAAACGGCACAGTTGTTGAGTCAAACGACACCGTAAACAGGACGCTTACTGTAAACAAGACGATTTCTGAAGTTGTCGGCATGAAGGACTTAGGGATAAGGATAGCAAAGGCAGCAACCACTAACATAAGGAAAGGGCTGGACCTTCAGGGCGGCACGAGAGTTCTGCTTAAGCCAGAGGGAAATATTTCCCCTGAAAGCTACAGCGTTGACGACATAATACAGGGCATGAGGTACAGGCTGGATGTTTTCGGATTAAAGGACATAGTTGTAAGGACTGCTGACGACCTTTCAGGGAACAGGTACATACTGGTCGAGGTGGCAGGCGTTAACGAGGAAGAAGTAAAAGAGCTCATACAGAGCGAAGGCAAATTCGAGGCAAAAGTCGGAGAAACGCTCCTCTTCAGCGGGGGAGATGACATTGTCGACGTCTGCAAGAGCGGGACTTGCTCAGGGCTTGACCCAGACAGGGGATGCGGACAGACAGCTGAAGGCTGGTTCTGCGGATTCAGGTTTGCAGTTACCCTAAGCCAAGAAGCGGCAGACAGGCAGTACGCCGCGATAAAAGACCTCGGGAAAGACCCGACGGGATCGTACGTAAGCAAGCAGCTTGACCTTTACCTTGACGACGTCCTTGTGGACAGCCTTAACATAGGGGCAGAGTTCCTCGAAGCTCCAGTAACATCTGCAAGGATTACAGGAACAGAAAGCGGGGCAACAAGGGACCTTGCAATGGACAGTGCTGTATCAGAAATGAGCAGGCTGCAGACAATACTCATAACAGGAAAGCTCCCTGTAAAGCTTGAGGCGGTAAGAACAGACTCAATCTCACCCGTCTTTGGCGAGCGCTTCATCAAGAACGCTTTCCTGATAGCAATTGTAGCAGTAGTTGTGATTGCAGGAGTGCTGATGTTCATTTACAGGAAGCTGAAGATTGCAATCCCGATGATGTTAACAAGCCTCTCTGAGATAGTCATGATGCTCGGAATCGCTTCTCTGATAGGATGGAACATTGACCTCGCAGCAATAGCAGGAATAATAGCTGCCGTCGGTACTGGGGTAAATGACCAGATAATAATCACAGACGAAGCATTAAGAGGGGAGCTCAGGAGGGTTTATTCCTGGAAAGCAAAAATAAAGTCAGCATTCTTCATAATAATGGGCGCCTATTTCACAACAGCAGTTGCAATGATTCCTTTGTTCTTCGCGGGGGCAGGGCTTCTTAGGGGCTTTGCAGTTATCACACTGATAGGAATCACTCTCGGAGTCTTCATAACAAGGCCGGCATACGCCAAAATAGTTGAAATACTGGTGAAAGAGTGATAATAACAATATCAGGGACACCGGGAAGCGGAAAAAGCACAGCCGCAAAGCTTGTCGCTGAAAAGCTAAGCCTCAAGCACCACTCAATCGGGGATTTGATGAGGGCAATCGCATCCAAAAGGGGGGTCTCACTTCTTGAGCTGAGCAAAATAGCAGAGACCGACAAGAAAGTTGATGAGGAGCTTGACGCAGCGCAGGTCGAGCTTGGCAAGAAAGAGGAGAACTTTGTCATTGACTCTCGTTTAGGATTTCATTTCATTCCCAATTCCTTCAAGGTGTTCCTAAAAGTAGACTCCGAGGAGGCTGCCGAGAGAATATTCGCGGCAGACCGAGTTGATGAAAAGGAAAACGTCAGCTTTGAACAAACGGTAAAGAACATAGAGAAAAGAAAGAAGTCAGAAAAGCTGAGATACGAGAAGTTTTACGGGTTAGACCCTTTTGACGAGGAGCAGTACGACCTTGTTGTTGACACAACAGGGCTTTCAAAAGAGCAGGTAGTCGAGCAGATAGTCGAAGGGTTCAAGTCTTCTTAGAGTAGAAATACTTCATCAAAACAAGCGTCCCGTTGCAGCACAAAGCTACGGCGTTGGTGGCTATTATCGGCGTGTTTCCTATTCCCAAGCCGTACGCCAGCCACAGCACCTGCGCTGTTCCGAGAAAAGCAAGGAAGTAGTAGGAGAAGTCATCCATTCTCCTTGTCTTCCAGCCCTTGTAAATCTGCGGGAAAAAGCTGACAATAATCATAACAGAAGCGAAAATCCCGACAATTTCCCAGTTCATGCTGAAGGCATTTTTAGCAGCAGGTTATAAACCTTTCGCAACAAATTTTTTAAATGGCTCAGCTTTTCCAGCGGTGATGAGCGACATAGGCGTAATTGTTGACAGCGGGGCAAGCTTCGAGCCGGAGTTCTACAAAGAGAACGGAATAGTGCCTGTTCAGCTAGTCTTCACATTCCCAGGAGAAGCGCCCACGCCTGATTTTGAAATGCCTCCGGAAGAGTTTTATCCTAGGCTTATTGCAACAGAAGGTAAAAAGGGCGCAGTTCCCACAACTTCTGCTGCCAATGAAACAGAGATAACCGACGCCTACGACAGGCTTTTCTCTGAGGGAGCAAAAAAAATAATCATGCTCACGCTTCTTGACGCCGCAAGCGGGACTTACAATATGGCTTTACAAGCAAAGGAGAAGCATCCGCTCTCAAAAGACATAGAAGTAAAGGACACAAACACAGTAGGTCCTTCTCAGGGCTTCATCGCGCTTGAAGTAAAAAGATATTCAGAAACACACGGCTTTGATGAAACGCTGGCGTATGCTGATAAGCTCTCAACGCAGTCAAAAATTTATGCTGTTCCGTCAACGCTGAAATTCCTGCACGCCGGCGGAAGGGTTAGTGATTTACAGTACCGTCTTGGTGTGATCCTAGACTACCACCCTGTTGTTTCGGTAGTAAATGAAAACGGCAGGCATGTTGTCAAACAGCTTGCTAAAGAGAGGAAGTTTGAAAAAGCTGTAGGCAAAATGGAAGATAAAATTCTTGCATCAATGGGCGAATTCAGCAGGCAGGATGGAACCGGCACTGTAGACTTCATGGTGCTTGAAACAGGAAATAAGGAAAGCGCTGATTTGCTGGAAAAAAAGCTTAAAGTAATGATTGACGGTTACGGATTGAAGACCGGACACGCAATGAGGGGCTATCTCCCTGCAGTTCTCGGAACCCATCTAGGTCCGGGAGCTGTCGGCGTAGGAATGCTTTACAGAGGTGCTGAATAATGAAAAAGGGTGATTTCGTAGAGGTTGATTACACAGGAAAGCTGGCAGATACCGGCGAGGTTTTTGACACGACTAATGCTGAGGCTGCGAAGAAGGCAGGAATGGACAAGGGAAACTTCAAGCCGATAATAATCGAGCTTGGCAAGAACTGGCTCCTGCCGGGGATTGAGAAGCAGCTCGATGGAAAGGAATTAGGGAGCTACAATTTCAAGGTAAAGCCAGAGGAAGGCTTTGGAAAAAAGAATCCGAAACTGATGCAGCTTGTTGCTACAAGCAAGTTCAGGCAGCAGAACATAAACCCGATGCCGGGGATGCAGCTTAACATTGACGGAGTTGTCGGAACGATTAAGGCGGTAAGCGGCGGTCGCGTCATTGTTGACTTCAACCATCCGCTTGCCGGAAGGAATTTGGATTACGATATCACTGTTAAAAGAATCGTAACAGACCCGAAAGAAAAAATAAACGCGATGCTGAGCATACTAGGCATCAAGGCGGATTTGAAAATTGAAGTAGAGAAAGCGGTTCTTACGCCGGAAAAAGAGCTGCCTGAGTCAATCCGGCAGAAATTCAGCGAGGAAATAAAGAAATCCGTCCCTGAAATCAAGTCAGTTGAGTTCGGAAAAAAGGAAGTTTCGCAGAAAAAAACGCCTGCGAAATAGTTGTTACTGGCTGACTACGAAAACAGAAAAAGCTTTTTTCTTTATACAAAACTTTAAATAGAAGTTGCTCCATAAAATCACTCGAGAGTGAAAAAGTTATTAGGGAGGTTAGGCCTGTGTCTGAAATAATACAAGTTGAGGGAGACGTGCCGCAAGAGGAAAGTTCTCCCCAAGAGGAAAGCGTAATACGCGAAGCTCCTTCTGAAATGCCTGAGCACAGAAGCGTGGATGAGCACAGAAGCTCAAATGTTGCAGATGCAGAGCTTGAACAGCTCCTCTCAAAGCAC
>JAFGRH010000009.1 GCA_016935265.1 Candidatus Woesearchaeota archaeon
ATCCACTATCTCCTGCTGGCCGTTGTACTGCACGCAGAGGTTCAGGAAGAACCTGTCGTAGTCAGCTGTTGCGTCGACAGCAGACTTCACCGCATCCACTAATCTGCTTGGCAGGTCGTACCACTTTCCCAGCACTGCCACCTTGATTTGGTTTGCGTGGATGACTTCTGCTTTGGACAGCTCTTCAAGAAGCTCGCTTATCGCGTTGGTTGCAGCTGTTAGGTGCGCTGCTGACTTCCTTCTTGACGAGAGAAGCTGAATTGTAACGACTGGTATCTCAATTTTTGCCTGCGTTTCTATAATGCTTATTACTGTTGTGTTCCTCTTTTCAAAAAAGTTCTGATTCTTGCCGGAGCTAACTATTTCCTCGTCCTTTTCGCTCTCTTCCAGCGTTATGAGAAGGTGTTTCGGGACGTTCTCCCTCCCTACGTCGTGAAGGGTTATGCTGAAAAGCTCGCCAAGCTTTTTGAGTACCATGCCCTGAGGTATGTGCAAAAGTTTATAAACATTGTTTTTAATTCGGCAAGCATGTTTCTCATAACCACAATAGCAGCCCTTGCCGCGCTCCTTGCAGCTTCGTGGTCTGATATCAGGACTAGGGAAGTGCCTGACTGGCTCAACTACTCCCTGATAGCTGTCGGGCTTGCCAATGGTTTTATCGCTTCGATTTTATTCAAAACTTGGACTTTTGCTGCCTTCAGCCTTGCAGGGCTGCTGATATTCGTCGGTTTAGCTTATCTTATGTTCTATGCCGGACAGTGGGGGGGAGGCGATAGCAAGCTTATCATGGGGCTTGGCGCTTTGTTCGGCTTTGAGTTCTCGCTCCAGTACCCTTTTGTCGACTCCTCAGGATTTCTCATAGCTTTCTGGCTTAACACGCTTCTTGCCGGCGTAACTTACGCTGTTATCTGGAGCATTGTCCTTGCCTTGAGGAACACGGACAAGGTGAAGGCTAAGTTTTTCGAAGAGATGCGAAAGCTCAGGATGTCAAGGAACACGGTCATTGTAATCACAATAGCCCTTGTGCTGCTTTCTTTATTTACTGATGACAAAGGAATACGCATGGCTCTCTTCATGCTTGCTGTTCTCGGCTTTGTCTCTTTTTACCTCCTTGTTCTTGTGCGGTCTGTCGAGAGGTCCTGCATGTTTAAGCTAAGGGCTCCTTCACAGCTGACCGAAGGAGACTGGATAGCAAAGGAAGTAAGGGTTTCGGGAAATTACATCTGCGGGCCAAAGGACCTCGGCATAAGCAAGAAGCAGATAGCAAGGCTGGTGATGCTCGCAAGAAGGGGAAAGGTCAGTAAGATCCTGATAAAAGAAGGCATACCTTTTGTGCCGAGCTTCCTTGCAGGCTTCCTTATGACGCTTGGCTTCGGCAATATTGTTTTTTCTTTCCTCTAAGGAATCCTTTTGAGGTGATTTACCAGCTCATTGTCACCAACAAGTGTCGTTTCTTTCTTCTCTTCTGATTGCTTTTGCTCTTCAGGAGCTCCCTGAATCTCTTTCTGCAGCTGCATCTCTGCCATTGAAATCTGCTCGTCGCTGAACCTTTTTGCTGCCCAGCTGAGCTTCAGTCCGTCGTTTTCTGTCCTTGGTATGACGTTTATTGCGAAGTGCGGCGTTGTCTGCCCGGCTGCAGTGCCGTTCTCAACGATTATGTTTGTCCCGTTTATTCTGAGAACGTCAAAGAGGGCTGTTGATACTTTGTTTGCGATTATGAATGCGCGCTCAGCCACGTTGTCAGGAACCTGCTCAAGTATTGTTACGTGCTGCTTTGGCATTACAAGGATATGGCCAAGAGCAACAGGCTTTTTTGCCAGAACTGCCACTACCAGCTCGTCTTCAAAAACAACTAATTCCTTTTCCTCAGCAAAACGGCAGTGCTCGCAGTCACTCATCTGAACAGCCCCGCTATGTCGTCAAGCAGCTCGCCGGTGTCTTTTTTCTTCACAGCTTTCTTCTTCACGGTTTTTTTCTTTGCAGCCTTTATGGCTTTCTTCTTCCCTTTTTTCCCGCCCCTCGCCATCTTTGCCTTTGCGATATCTCCCTCCTTGTCCACAAAGTAAAGGTAGCCCTTCTCCTTCTTAACGCCGACCTTAGCCACTTTCCCTTCTTTTTCAGGAGCCTTTTCCTTAGGCGCTGTTTTTGCGGCAGGCTTCTTGATAACCCTGCTTCCGAACCTTTCAAGGTACGCCTTTATTGCGTTCCTTGCCTTCCTCTGCTGCTCCTCAGTTGAGTTCTGCGGGAGCTCAAGGTGGATGCCGTCTTCAAAGGCGCGCGGTATTATGTGGACGAGAACGTGAGGCGCTTTCTGCCCTGCTGCCATGCCGTTGGCAACAAATATTGTCGTTCCCCTCAGCTTGAAAGCCTTTAGCGCAGCCTGCGAAAGCTTCTTCGCCACCCCAAAAATGTGCCCTGTTAGCTCGTCAGGCAGCTGAGGCATGACAGAATAATGCTCTTTTGGAAACAAGAGCATGTGCCCAAGGTTTGCAGGGCTTATGTCAAGAACCGCAATGCAGTGCTCATCCTCATAGATTTTCTTCGCAGGAACCTGTCCTGATGCAATCTGGCAGAAAACGCAGTTCTTCTTCTGCAGCTCGGCAATCTCCTCCGGGCTCATATTTTTAAGGTCGTCTTCTGTCAAAGCCATAAGCTGGGCTTATTCTACTAACTATATAAATTTTTGCCGCTGTTACTTGTAGATTCTCTCCCTGTGGGCTATTTCTATTACCAGAATGATAAGCTGTCCCTGATTAATGTCAAGAATTGCCCGGTATTCGCCAATGCGAAGACGGTAATAAGGGCTTCCAACAAGCTTTTTAACGTGGTGCTGCGGTCTTATCCTTATTCGCTCAAGCACTGCGACTATTCTTTTCTGTGTTGTTCTTTCAAGCTTTTTCAGTCCCTTGTAGGCATTGTCTGAGAAAATAACCCCGTACATCACGGCCCTAGCTCCTTTTTGGCTTCCTCAAGGGTGTGAACCTTGCCTTCCTTTATTTCTCTTTCAGCCTGCCTTATGCTCTTCTTTGTTTCTTCAGAAAGTTCCAAAGAGTCTTCTATCAAGTCCCAAATTACTTCTTCATAGCTCTCGTTATCAGAGAATTTTCTCGCGTTTAGCTTTTCCTGCAGGTTTTTGCTTATCTGTATTGTAGTTGCCATAGTAAGCTATA
>JAFGRH010000010.1 GCA_016935265.1 Candidatus Woesearchaeota archaeon
CCCGCAGGAAAGGGATGTCTTCAGGGACATGTCAGAGGACCTCATCGGAACCAGAGGAGCTTACCTGCTTGACGAAAAGCTGAACATACTCGGAAAGGTTCCTGTGAGCGAGCTTCAGGGCACTCTCAGAAGCGTCAGCAACGTCTATGCAGTAGTATTTGACGGCTCAATTGAAAGAGACCTCGTATCTGTAGCAGAAAGAGCTAATGTCAAGCACCTGATAGCAATGGACAGCAAGGTAAAGCCGCAGGAAACAAGGCTTAAGATTGCAACAGTAAACGACCTTTAGCCAGAAAAAACAGTTATTTGAGCGCTGTCAAGAAGGCTCTGAATATAAGCGGCAGCAGCCGCTTCTTTTCTTTCTTCCATTAACTGCCCAACCAGAACGCTCTCAACTTCCTCAAAAGAAACATTTGTTCCGGCATAAGTCTCATTGTACAAAGCCTCAACATCATCTGCCTTCATCACGTAGGGAGAGGAAGTATGATTCTCTATTAGCTCTGCAACACTCAGACCTTCCTTTTCTGCAGCCTGCAGCAAAACAACTTTCTGGATGACAACATTAAGCGCTTCCTCAAAGCTCAGCTCAACGCCAGCATCAAGCGCCCTTTGTTGCTCAGCTTCAACATTGTCCGCATAAACAACAACCCCATCAACCATAGCAGATATTTCCCTGCTTTCAACTGCCCCTTCCTCAAAATTCCCCTCATTCAGCACTTTAACGCATGCCAAAGCAACCAGCACGCAAAGCGCTCCAAGCAGCAGCCATTTCTTTTCCATAATTCAAGCTTACCGCGCTTTATTATAAACTTTTCTGCTTTGTGAAAACCTTTAAATACGCTCTTTTAGACTAATGTTGCATGAAAAGAGGCGCTTCTCAGGCAGACTGGATAATGAGCCTTACAATATTCCTCTTCTACCTTGCCTGGTTCTTCATCTACATGAGGCCCATACTTGAGCCGCCGCAAAACACAGAAGCCCTTCTCGCAGACCTACAGGAATCAATAATGGGTGAGGCAGAATGGAGCACAAGCACAGTCCCCTTCTTTATAAAGACAAACCTCAGCGGAAAAGAGCCCATAATAGCAGACTTCACGCTGGGCTGGGAAAACGTTTCATTTAAGGACAGCACAATCTTTGAGATAAGGGACGGAAAGATGTTCTTCACAAAAACGCTGAAGCCAGGAACAAACACTTACTACCTCGCCCGCGCAGACTTCTCCTACCCGCAGTCCTCAGGAAACTTTGACCTTTTCGCCACTCCAGACTATGCCTCAGTGAACTCAAAGGAATTCACAGCAGAGTTTCAGGACTCCCTTGCCAAAAAAATAACATATGAAGGGGCGTTAAGGCTTTCAAACCTCCACCTCAGCCTTAACAACGAACGCATAATCCCGCAGCAGGAAACCAGCTTTTCAAACATAACGCCTTTCATCGCAGAATACAGGCTCCAGACAGACGTCCTGAACCATTCAGCCATCATAATGGCAGGCTTCTCGAGAATCTTCAACTACGTAAGGCTCAACCAGCCTCTTGAGCAGCACAACCTCACAATAACCCTGATGCTCGGCAACTACACAAGCTACTACGTAACAGAAGCTGACCGCGGGGCAATAACCGCCAATACAACCGCCTGCTTCACAAGATACGCACGAAACATAGACTTCTACAAAGGGGAAAGCGGCTTCACAATAATAACAGACGGCGCAAACATAACAAACTGCTACGAAGACGGCACGCTAAGGGCAGAAATAATAATTGCTCTCGAAAACGAGACTAGGTACGACTTCATACTGCACCCTGGAAACTACAATGAAACCCTGAAATACCTTTCAGGATACGCAGCAAGCTTTGGCCTCGCCGAGAACATAACAGGAATCTCCCTCCAGAAAGTAGCAGAGCTTTACAATACAGACTACCCTGTCCTCAAAGACAGGTGGAACTACCCTGACAGGAGAAACTTCAACTTTGCCCTAATTAATACAAGCGGAGGTGCAGTTTATGATTACGCGCCTGTGCAGCCAAAAGCAGAGAACGTATTCGTGAAAGAAAAGAAGCTTTACGCTATCGACAGCTACGGGAACAGGACACAGCTCCTGCTAAGGGTGAAAGGATGGTAAAGAAGGCATACCTGAGGACAGCGGAAGCAGTGATAGCAGTCGTGCTGACCTTTGTCATGATAACCGTAATGATAGACCGCGAAACAGTAACGCAGACAATAAGAAGCCCTGAAAATGTCCTCGACATCCTTAAGGACAACCCAGACTTCAGGGCATGCGTCCAGTCCCTCAACCACAACTGCATAAACCAGACCCTTGACGAGCAGATTCCTGACAGCTATGACTTTGTCTACACCCTGTCCGCAGACCCAAACGCCCCTGTCTCAGGGCTGCCCGAGAAAAGAGTTTATGCCAATGCAGTAATGCTCACAGGCAACACAACAGACAGCACAACGCAGATAATAAGGCTCTTCTACTGGACTAAGGAATGATAGTTATTTTCAATCTGGCCTTTTAGGTATAACAAAGCCTTATGAATTATTTCTTCATATGGCCCTTTTCCCGTCTCCGGATTAACCAGAACGAAATACTTGCCAAACCTTTTTGCTAGTCCGGCAGAACACCCGAACTCGGGGCTTACAGCACCCGGAGAATCAGGCATCATCAGCGTAATGTTTTCTCCCCTGAGACCTGTCCTGTCCAGCTCTTCATTAAATGCGTTTAACACCCTTCCCTCAATATTCTTATCCATCTCCCAGCCATGGTTAACCCAAACCGCTCCAGCTAATTCAAAAGAGAGAGTTTTTGAATCTGCATTAAAATTAGCCTTTACGTTAGCATCCGCCATAATGAACTAGGCAATCTGCCCCTGCTTTTAAGCCTTTTCAGCACAGCAATATTTATATACCGAAACCATCAGGATTAGGGCTATGAAGATAACCATAGACACGAAGTCAGACAAGCCCCACGAGATAAAGCGGGCAATAGATATGCTCACAAGAATACTTGACATGAGCCCTGACGTCCAGTTGGGAGGGGAGAGTTACAATCAAGAGCCGAGCGCAGAGGCGAGGGAAGCGCCTAACCCTGAGCCGAACGTCTTCAACATATTCGGCGATATGCCCTCGGGCCAGTCCAAAGAGGAAGACGAAAGGATAGAGAAAGTCGACACCTACAACGTAGACCCTGACCCGCAGAAAGAAGACTTTAATCTGGGAAATTACACAGAAGAGCCCCAGGACAAGGACAAGAAAGAGCTAAGGCCATACTTCTGAACAATACTTTTTAATACTAGCAGAAAACACGTATTGCTATGCAAAAATACAAATTCATCGAGCACACCGCAGATGCCAAGTTTCAGGCATACGGCAGGTCAATGGAAGAGGCATTCTCAAACGCAGCCTTGGCAATGTTCAGCATAATGACTGACCCTGAAAAAGTCGAGCGAAAGAAACGCCTTAAAATCTCGGCAAAGGGGCAGGACCTCAAATCGCTTCTTGTCAGCTTCCTTGAAGAATTCGTATTCCTCCTTGACTCGCAGAACTTCCTCCTCAACGCGGTAGAAAAAGCCCAAATCACAAAGACAGAGGAAGGGTACGAAATAGGTGCAGACGCAGTCGGCGACGTAGAAGCCGGAAAATATGAGACAAAGGGAGACGTGAAAGCAGTAACCTACAACGACATGCAAATAAATGAGGAAAAAGGCAGCTGCATGGTGCAGGTGCTTGTTGATATCTAGTGCCCGTTAACAATCCATATAGTGTGAGTTTTCTTAACGTAACCAAGGTTTCGAAGATACTTGAAAACGAATCTCTCCAGCTCCTCCGTGTCTTTAACTCTTACCTTTGTTATTATGTCAAAAGCGCCCGAGACCACATTCGCCTCCTCAACGGCCGGATTCTTCCTTAACCGTTCCAGAAGCTTGTAGGTTGAGTCAAAAGAGGAGCGTATCATGACGTAAGCGGCGAGGGGCTTTCCCAAGCTCTTGTAGTTGACATCCACGGTGAACTTCCTTATCGTTCCGTCCTTCTCCATCTTCCTAATCCTGTTGTGGACGGTGGTAGCTGGCATGTTCACCCTCTTTGAGATCTTCCCCGTCGTGAGCTCTGAATTTCCCTTAAGCACTTCAAGAATCCTCAAATCCTTCTCATCCACCATAATGGTAAGATATTCCAAAATACTATAAAAATGTTGTGTTTTTGGCAGTTTTCACCATTAATTTTGGGATAGGTTTTAATAATTTATCTGGTTCTTCCTGATTTTAACAATGCAGGCAAGCGAAGTTCCGGCGTGGGTGAGAGAATCGGGAATTAGTGTCGAGAGCTTTGCCGAAGTAATGTCCGGAATTGAAGCAAACAGAGAAAAAATTCTTGGAACACCTGTATCTTCTATTAATGAGCGGCGCTTTGACGGGAAAAAATTTGCCGTTGCTTATGCCCCCGACTTCTCGAAAATATCAAACCAGCATTTCTACGAGGGAAAGATAAGGTGCCTTGACACCCTGGAACTGGAAGGGGATTGCACAATGGGAGAGCCCTACGAAGGCGTATTTGTGCTCAAGTTCCCCTTTGGCATATACAAATTCGTTGAGAAGCTCTACGAAGACCCTTTGTATGCCGACAGAGTCGCTGAAATAAAGCAGACCCTTGAGGAAAGGTGCGAGTCCGAGTTGGACACTGTGGAAAGTATGATCGAACAGGGAAAATTTGCTGATATAGATGTATTGGCCCTTTACGAGGCCACTAACAAATATGGCAGCATGAACCTCGACGGAACAGTCGCTTATGAAGACATAGAGGAAGTCCTGGAGAAGGTTTACCCTGAAGAATCGAAAAGCACGCTTACAGATATCCTTAAAGCCCTCACAACCTCACCCATAGACAAAAACACGCACATCACAATATATTTTGCAAAGCTAGGCCTTCTTGAGCAAAAACTGAAAGGCAAAGAGCCAGACATAGACGCTTTCATTAAAAATTACGGCTACTGGGAATGCTATGACCTGAAGCCGGGCAGGCTTGAGGCAAGACAGAATGTTGAGCAGGACCTCGAGATTCTTGAGAGGTTCTACCCTACTATTGAAGAAGTAAGGAAGGCAAGGATTGAGACCATAAGCGAGAGGGAAGCAAAGAAAGCAGAGCACGAGGCGGCTGTCCGCATGGTCTTAAGGGATACAAGAATGCGAAGACCTGACCAACTCAGGATTATGAATGACCTGTTGCGAGTGGTTGATATGCAGCAGGACTATGACGAGAATTTCAGGGTTGACCGCTGCAGGTTCTACAGGTGCATGAGGGATATTGCACTTCACTATTTCGGCGATTTTGACAAGCCCTTAGTGGAGGACCTTGCTCGGGCAATCCAGATGGACAGAAACGGTGCCTACAGTTGCCCCAAAACGGTTGAGGTGCCAGTAAAATGATGCCGCCAACCCACGCCCAGTTTGAACTGACTGAGCGGTGCAATAATCTGTGCACCTATTGCTATAACTCATGGAAATATGACCTGACTTCACAGCCCCCAAGGACTGCCAGCCCTGATTCTGCCAAGCAGATAGTCCAGAAGCTTATTGACTACGACCTTTTTGTTGTCATCTTCACAGGAGGGGAACCTCTGCTGGAGAAAGATACCTTGCTGGACTGTGCCTATCTGTGCAGCTCCAATAACGTCACCCCTGACCTTAATTCCAATCTCACCCTTATGACAATGGAGCTTGCCGCGCAGCTGAAATCAGCGGGCGTAAATAAAGTGATGGCTTCCTTCACCAATCACGACCAGAAAAAGCACGACGCAATAACGCAGCGCCGCGGCTCTTTCGATGAAGCGGTAAAGGGAATGGAGTACTCAATGGCTGCAGGAATAGATGTCGTGCCGAACATGGTAATAATGAAAGGCACAGTAGCTGATGTTTACAAAACAGGCGAATTCCTTCACAAGAAAATTGGCATTAAGAATTTCAACGGCAGCCCCATAGCCCCGGAATCTGCTGATATTCACGCCGGCCAGATGCTTTCTTTCGATGACCAGCTTCACGTGCTTGACCAGCTTTTAGCGCTTGAGAAGGACTATGGAATAAACGTTAGAAGCGTCATCACTTTCCTTCCGTGCATGCTGGCAAAAGTCCCGGAGAGAGACAAATACGTCAGGTTCATGGAGGTTGAATGCCAGGGAGGGAGCAGGATGATTTCTGTTTCCCCTGATGGTGGCGTTAGAACATGCCCGCCTGCGTGGGCTTCTCACGGAAATATACTTGAAGAAAATCTCGAGCAGATACTCGATAAGATGCATTGTTGGAGAGTGGCTCCGGAAGACACGGACTCACTCGTTCCTGAAGAGTGCAGGCCCTGCGTAGAGCTAAGCAACTGTAAAGGGGGATGCAGGATAGAGGCATGTGTCATGACCGGCTCCCTCAATGGGAAAAACCCCTATATGAGGGAGCCTTTGAAGGAAAAACTCAACTGGAGACCTGAAATTCCTTCTAACGACTACACAAATTCTGCTGTAAGCTTTAAAGGAGGTCTGAAATTAAGGTCCCTTGATGACGGAACCCATGAAGCCATGTTCGGCAATTACATAATGGGCTTAACGCAGCCTGAGCTTAATCTTCTTCAGGCACTGTCTGAAAAGGAAAGGGTGGACGTTCAGAAGTTCTGTTCGGAACACGAGCTCGACCCATCTCTCGTTAATGTTTTTTTGAATCGCTTGAATTC
>JAFGRH010000011.1 GCA_016935265.1 Candidatus Woesearchaeota archaeon
AATCCTTAATATCGCGAAGATAGGAAGAAGGTACTTTGTCCTTAACGCCTTTGACGGCGTCCTTACAAGCCTTGGGATACTTATAGGCACGTTCCTTGCAAATGTTGAGAATGCGACGATTGTGGTAAGCGCTACTGTCGGGGCAGCGATAGCGCTTAGCTTTTCAGGAGTCTGGGGCGCCTACCTGACTGAGAATGCTGAGCGCGGAAAAGAATTGAAAGAGCTGGAAAGAATACTTTACACTAAGCTGAAGAAGACAAAGCTTGGCCGCGCGACAAGGGCAGCGAGCATAATCCTTGCATTGGTTAACGGCGTAGCGCCCTTTACCGCAGTTCTGGTGATAATAAGCCCATTCTTTTTCGCAGGCAGCTTTGCAGGAATTAATGACGTTTACTATACTTCTTTCTCCATTGCTTTCCTTATTTTAGCCTCATTAGGCGCTTTCCTCGGCAGGATTTCAAAGGAGAACATTTTCAATTCAGCTGCGAAGATGGTTTTAGTGGGAATTGCATGCGTAATTGTGATAACTTTGGTTGGGAAGTTTTTTTAAAGAGAAAAGGGTGGTAAAATGGGAGACGCCTTTCTTTTTACTTGTCTGCCTTGGCGCTATGATATACCTGCTGGCAAAGACTGATGCGCTAAAGAAGGGGCAAAGGGGGAAATAAGGCAAGCTTTTTTAATATGGCGCTATCTCTTTTCAGCATGCCGCAGAAAATTCCGGGCTCAGAGAAGCTGCACCTGAAGGATGCTTTTGTAAAGCGGTACAGGGAGCTTCTCGGCAAGGACTATGAACAGTTCTTAGAGTATTCGCTATCTTTTCTCCGAAGGAGCATAAGGGTTAACACGCTCAAGATGAGCGTTGAAGAGCTAAAGAAGCGGCTTGAGAATGAGTGGACTCTTAAGCAGGTGCCTTGGTGCAGTGAGGGATTCTGGATAGAGGGAGAGCGATTTGACATAGGCAATCTTCCTGAGCATATGCTTGGCTATTTCCACGTTCAGGAGGCTGCAAGCATGCTGCCGCCGATAGCTCTCGCTCCCAAGCCTGGAGAGACCGTGCTTGACATGTGCGCCTCCCCTGGCAGCAAGACAACACAGATAGCTGCCATGATGAAGAATGAGGGTGTTTTAATTGCCAATGACATCTCAGGGGAGAGGATGAAGCCTTTAGGCATCAATGTGCAGAAGGCTGGCGCTACTAATGTTGTTCTTACCATGTCAAAAGGGCACAGGCTGCTTGATTCAGGCACTAAGTTCGACCGCATACTTGTTGATGCGCCCTGCTCCGGAACAGGAACTATAAGGAAGAGCCTCAAGACCCTACAGATTTGGAACCCTTATATGATAAAGAGGCTTGCGGGAACGCAGAAGATATTGCTCGATACGGCTTTCCGCTGCCTGAAAGATGAAGGCACAGTTGTTTATTCTACCTGCTCTCTTGAGCCGGAGGAGAACGAGGCGGTGGTTCATTCGCTGCTTAAGAAATATGATAATGCGAATTTAGAGGAGTTCAGGCTTGACATAAAGAGGTCACCCTGCTTTCTGGAGTATGGCGGAGAGAAGTTCAGCCCTGACATCAAAAAATGCCTCAGGATATGGCCGCAGGACAATGACACAGAAGGGTTTTTTGTTGCCAAGATTAAGAAGTCCTAAACCCTCTCCAGCTTCATTACCTGCCTTATCTCTTTTTCAGACACGGCACAGCCGTCTGTCTTTACTCCCCACAGCACGCTTTCGAGAAGCGTCTTCCTTACGTTTGGGATTTCGTCTCCCCTTACTAAGTATCTCTTGAGAAGCCCCAGCTCAAAGGCTATGGTAACCATTTCGAATGAGCGGAGTATGTTAAGCCCTTTAAGCTCTTTCTTAAGGTCCTTTATTATGCCCCTGTTAATAGCAATCTTTGTGTGCAGTTTGTGCTCCATAATCTTGCCTATTCGCTCAGGGTCTTCGATTAATTCTCGCGTAACCCTTTCATCAATTGCAATTGCATCAGCATGAAGCGCCTTTGCAACCGCAACGGCAGATGCCTCGCCGTAATGCACAGCAGTTATGGCCCTTCCCCTTACGCTGAAGCAGCTGTTAGCCATGTTAAGCAGCTTAAGCGTCTGCTCCTTGTATTTGCGGTCGTCAACAACTGTAAGCACGCCGTTTTCTATGTAGTGGAGTATCTGAATGGCTTCGAATTTAAACCTCTTGGTCCTCAGCGGGTCGTCGACAAGCTCTGCCTTTACTGACTGCGGTATTATGAAAGAGCCTTTGAAGCGCTCCTTTAACGGCTCGATTAGCCACAAAAGGTTGTTCATAGTCAGGCTTATCAGCGGTCCTGTGTCAAAGACAAGCGATTTCATGAGAAGAGCCTCCTTGCTAGCTGAATGCGCTGCTTAACGTCAACCCTTTTGTATGTCTCGTCATATACATTAGTCATGCCAACGTAATCCATGAGGTCCCACTGGGAAACGCCAAGCACCTTTGCAGCCTGCGCAAGCGATATTCCGTGGTCAAGCAGCTTGAAGCCCTTCTTTACGCGGGCTTCATCTATGACAGTGCGCATGTAAAGCCCCATTTTTGTGTCTGCGCCGCGTATTTTATTGGCTATCGCCTGCATAGCGCCTATGTAGCACTGGTCCTCATTCCTCCTGAGGCAGTCCGCAGCCGACTTGAGCATCCTCTCCATAGTCTTTATGTCTACCTTGCCCCTCTGTATCATCTTTGAGAGCGCATACATGACAACAGCCACGATTATCGAGCCCTCATCCTGGAATATTGAGGCGTTGTGTATAGTGCGGTTGCTGAGCTCGTGAAGCCCGAATGAGTCGTTCTTGCTTACAAGCTCCCTTCCCTTATCAAGAACTGCAAGGATGTCCTTCTTTACTGTCTCATCCATAAGTTAACAACCGCAACCTATTTATTTAAGCTTTTCTGTGGGCAGCTTATGCCGAGCTTTACTGATGACCTGAAGGGGCTTCTTTACTGGAACATAATCAAGAGGAAGAGCCTTATCCCGCTCATAGTTATGGTCTTCTTCATACTTTCCTTTGCTGTTGTAAGGCTTAACAGTTACCTGTTCCCTAGCTTTACTATCATGTGGAGGGAATACCACATACACCATTTCTATTTCGGGATAATTTTCATGGGTGTTGCCGCTTGGATTGCGCTTATCTCTGACAGGCCAAGGATTCATGACCTTGCTGCAATACTGTTAGGCATCGGTATGGGGCTTACAACAGATGAGCTTGGGTTAATGTTAACGTGCGGCACAACAGGGCTTGTTTGCGACTATTACGCAAGGGTTTCCTATGATATAGGCATTCTCATACTTGCAGTATTCCTCAACATCGCTTACCTGATTCCCTTCTGGCACCTTGTGATTAAGAGGGTTTTTGGGAGAAGGAAGCTGTAACCACGGAGTTCGCAGTTGAAGCAAAACATTTTTATATTACTTTCCTCAAAAATTGATTGTATGATGAACATTCTGAAGAAGTTTGTAGATAAGGTTTTCAGAGACCTTTTCAAGAAGAAAAAGCACATAAGGCTCGGGCTGTATGGACCACCAAACGGGGGCAAAACCACCCTTGCCAACAGGATATGCCAGGACTGGCTTGGCGAGGACATGGGAAGCGTTTCTCCAATAGCGCACGAGACAAGGGAGATTTATGTTAAGGAAGAGATAAACATAAAGTCAGGCAGGAAGGAACTCTCCTTTAATCTTGTTGACACTCCCGGAATAGCAACTAAGATTGACTATGAGAACTTTGTGAAGAAGGGACTTAGCGTTAAGGAGGCCAAGAAGCGCGCAAGGGAAGCTACTAAGGGCGTTATTGATGCCATAAAGTGGCTTGACGACATGGACACAGTAATAGTAGTTATTGATGCAACAAAGGACCCGATGTCACAGGTTAACATTACCATTATAGGCAACTTGCAGGCAAGGAAGACGCCTGTGCTCATAGTTGCGAACAAGACAGACCTTAAGAAGGCTGACGTGAAGAAGATTCAGGCTGCTTTCCCTCAGTACAGCGTTGTGGGAATATCTGCAAGGTACGGAAACAACATGGACAATTTTTACGAAGCGCTGTTCGCAATAGCAGGGTGATTGAATGCTTACAATACAATTTGTGCCTTATCATGAAATCGAGGGCTTAAGCCAGGCAAAGAAGATAAGGAAGCTCCTTGACATAGTGAAGGAGAACAAGATAGTGATTCTTGAGGGCAGGCTTAAGATGCCCGAAGAGGCAGAGCTCATAAAGGAGACCATGGAAGCCATAGACGAGCGCTTCAAGGGAATAGAGACATCTGTCATTAGTTCTGACGCAAAAAACCTGCCATTTATGAGCAAGATGAGGGGGAAGCTTGTGGACATGCTTCTCGGGGAGAAGCACGGTATCAGCGTTATAGGTCCTGCGACAATTGTTAAGGAGATAAAGAAGGACCCGAACAAGATACAGCTCCTGCTCAGCGAGGGCGGGCAGAAGAAGCGCAGGCAGAAAAAGTAAAATGCCACACCAGTGCGTAAGGTGCAACACCTTCTATGAGGACGGGGCAGCTGAAATACTTAAAGGATGCCCCTGCGGAGGAAAGCTTTTCTTTTTCATAAAGAAGGAGAAGTTAGAGAAAGCAAAGGAAGTTACTGTAAACCTCACTCCAAAGGAGAAGCAGCAGATAGAGTTCGACGTTCTTGACATAATAGGTGAGGAGGCTGCTGATGACCAGCCTGTAGTGCTCGACATGGAGGCTATAAGGATATTGAAGCCAGGGAAATATGAGCTTGACTTGGTTCACCTTTTCAAGAAAGACCCTCTTGTTTACAAGGTTGGGGAGGGCAAATACCTAATAGACATAATAAGGAGCTTTTCTCCTTCAAAGAAGCTTTAGATTTCTATTATCTTTCCCTTCCTGCTGACGTTAATGACCTTTGTCTTGCCTACTACTTCCTCTATTCCTGATGCCTCGTGCAGGTGGCTGCATATGAGAAGGTCTGGCTTGAGCTTTTCTATTGCTTCTGTTACTCCTGAGCTTCCCCTTACGAAGTCAGAGAACATTTCCATCATTGTCTCTGCTGGGTGGACGTGCGTTACCATTATCTTTTTGCCTGCATACTTCACTTTTTCGTGGGCCTTGCTGAGTGTTTTGAAAATTTCATCCTCGCCGAGCTGGAAAACCCCGCAGTTTGCCCCGCCGCATCCGAAAAAGCCGACGTCCCTGAAAAGGTACGAGTAGCCGTGCAGGTTTATTGCATTGTATTTCCGTGCTAGAAAGTCAACAGTTGCAGAAGTTTCGTGGTTTCCCGGAAGGAGCATTACTTTCCTGTTTTTCTTCATGAAAGGCCCCACTAAGTAGTCTGTGGAGCTCTCTCCAAGAGTAAGGTCTCCGCACAGCACGACTAAGTCAACGTCCTCAGCCTCTGCCTGCTTTGCGAGGTCTTTGACTAGGTCAATGTCGTTGTGTATGCATCCTGCGGCAAGTATTTTCATATTGTCAAGAGAGAAAAGTTGGTTTAAAAGGTTATCGCTCGGTTACCTCTATTTTTTCCTCGAAGAGCTTTACTATGGTGGAAGGGCGCCCTGTTTTCTCCCCTTCGTAGACAACAAAGTCCAGCTTCGGCTTTATCCTGTCATCAAGGTCATCTGTTGAGGTCATGTAGTCCTCTCCGGAAACGTTTGCGCTCGTGCTCACGACAGGCAAGCCGAGCTTTTCAACAAATTCTGCAAACCAGCTTTCAGGAATCCTAACGCCAAGAGTTTCTGCGCCGAGGTTCACCTCTTTGGCAACAGCTGACTTGCTCCTGAGCTTAAGTATTAACGTGTAAGGTCCCGGAAGCTTTTCAACCCACTTTACAGCGTCCTCGCTCACTTCGCAGTTGTCGTAAATCCACTTCTTTGAAGGCGCAATCACAGAAAAGGGCATGTCTTTCCTCTGCTTTGCCTCCCTTACCTTTTTGACTGCTTCGCTGTTCGTAGCGTCACAGCCTATGCCGTAGATTGTGTCAGTAGGGTGTATGAAGATGGAGCCGCCTTCTATCTTCTTTGTGAAGACTTCCGCCCCGTTCAGGAACTCCTCTTTTGTA
>JAFGRH010000076.1 GCA_016935265.1 Candidatus Woesearchaeota archaeon
AGGACTTTATCTAAGCCTTCAACTCCGACAAGATTCGTTTCACTCAAATTAGCTTCGCTAAAATCTGTATCCCGTTCGTTTGCATACCCAAAAACCGCAAAACTTAAGTCTGCGTTGGAAAGATTAGCGCCCCTAAAGCTAACCCCGCTTAAATCTGAATGTCTAAAATGCGCGCCAAGTAAATATGCGGAGCCAAAAGTGGCTCCTCTAAAGTTTGAATTGGGAAACTGCGCGCCGCCAAGCCAAGCCCTGGAGAATTTTGCTCCCTCTGCCTGAACGTAAGGCCAGCGCAATGAGCTTGATGTTAAACCAACAAGCTCGGAGCCGTTCAGTATTAGCGGGTTTTCTTCTGTAAATTTATTATTATATCCTCCGTGTTCAAGGTCGCTGTGCGAATATCTGCCCAGATATTTGCCCACATCAAAAAATTCCTCCAGCCTTATATTAGAAAGGTCTCTCTCACCCTGCCAGTAAACCTTTTCCATGAATTCTTCTCCCTTCATGTATTTTTTAGGTTGAGGCATTTTAAGTTAGCGAATGAAGCTGAATATTTAAAGCTTTCACACATAACCACTCAGACTCAGAAAAAGTAAATGATTATCCTATATAGCTAACGTCCTTGCCCATCCTGCCGAGCCTTCTCAGGGATTTTTTCCTTGATGTGCTGATGCCGCTTTTCCTTGAGACCTCTTCCTCGATGTCCTTGATTTCGCTGTCAAGCTCCTTGAGGTTTATTCCAAGCGAGAGCTTCGTGTTAAGCACGCGGACTATTTCCCTCGCGCCCTTTATTCCCAAGTACATTGGATGACCGTACGTCTCAGCAAGAAGTGCTGCCGCCTTGATGCTGCGCCTCTTGGCAAGCCCCAGCAAAAGCCCTGAAACGCCTATTATCGGGCCTACAACGCCGTAAAGCTTTGAATCCACTCCGTCAAAGGCATACTTTTTTATTATGTCAGGCGAATTCCCTGTGCAGTAAATTTTCGGCTTTTTAGGGACGCTCGGCAGCCCTATTCCGCCTAGGGTGATTATCTCGCTTCCCCTGAACTCCTGGAAAATGTCAAGCACTTTTTCTGAGAAAGTGTAGGTTGACTCTTCATCGATTGGCTGGACATCCCCGACAAGGAACAGGACGTCGTTCTTCTTCATTTTTTTGTAATAAAGGGATATTGAAGGCAGCTCGACAAGGCTGTCTTCGTTTACAAAGACTGAGTGGGGCAGCTTGTATGAGAAAAACTCGCAGAGCTTTACTGCACGCAGCTCTTCTATGATGAAGTCAACAGCGACTTTTCCAACGTTGCCTATTCCCGGAAGGCCTTCTATCAGGACAGGCTTGTTAAGCTTCGGGAACTTATTTTTTTTGGAAATTGTCCATTCGCTCAAAGCAATCCCCTCTCCTTGAGCATGGGCTTTTTTACCTGCCTTCTGTAGCTTCCGTAGGAATCTTCAGGGCTGTACTTTGCAGGTTTCGGGGAAAAAGTCTCCTTTCCGCAGCAGCACTTCTTCATTGTGTACTTTCCGCATGCAGGGCATTTCATCAGCTTCAAGGCATTATCACCTCAGCTGTCCCTTCTTCCTTCTTTACGTACTCAACTGCAGCAGAGGAAGCTGTTTTGAAAAGCTTTTCAGCAGTCTTGTAGTCAGGCGCTTTAACGCTGACTCTGTAGTCGCCTGCAGCGAGGTACTTTACTTCTGCGCCTGCGTCAATCAGTTTCTTGAATGCGTTCCTGACTATTTCAACGCCGTCAGGGGCATAGCTCTGCATTTTCAGCTTGCCTGAAAAGACGACTTCCTGCGGCTTCAATCTTTGCTCAACAACTTTTGTCATGGCCTCAGCAGTCTTTTTAGGGATTCCCACCTCTTCAAGCTTGCAGTTCCCGTTAATCAGGTCTGTGAAGCAGGCGAATATTGAGTCGTATTTCTGGAATATGGGCTTTGAAACCTCATCGTAAACTTCTTTAACATCTCTTTTAAGCTCTTTCGCAACTACTTCGATAAGCTTCTCTGCCTTTTGCTCCTGCTTTACCTGGTTTACTTTTATCCTGCGCTGGTTGTCAGAAACCCTTCTCAGCGAGAGGTCGATATGCCCCCGCTCCATGTTCACTCTTAAGACCTTGCATACGATGATCTTGCCTTCCTTGACAAAGTCGCGTATGTTCCTTATTCTTCCCGGAGAAATCTCCGAGATGTGAATCATGCCGCCCTTGCCGTACTCTTCAAGCCTTACAAATACGGAGTGGTGCTGGACATTAGTTACAGTACAGAGAACTAGCTCGCCCTCTTCCGGAACGCCTTCTTTCGCAAGGAGCATTTAGCTCAGCACCTCAAGAATTCTCGCCTTGATGCTTGACTTTCCGCCTGTCGGCTCAGCCAGGGGCTTGCCGCAGACAAGGCACAGAACGCTTGTAGATGCTCTCCCGAAGATTATCTGCTCATTCTTGCACTTCGGGCACCTTACCTTTACGAATTTTGATGCAGCCTGCATTATAATCACCGAAAACCGAGAAAGAGAGGGTGTTTAAAAAGGTTTGGTTTTAAGCAAACTCTATCTTTTTAGCGCGGAAGCCTTTTTTCTGGACGTGGGTTTTCTTGCAGACCGTGCACTGATAACGGAAGTCTGTTTTCTTGGTCTGCTTCCTGCCAGTCATCTTGAATTGTGAGATTGCTGGTTTAGAATAGCGGCCCCTGTTGCCTGTTCCGCGGGCTTTTCCTCTTCTCCGCGCCCTGACCTTTGAGCCGTAAGTCATTGGGCTGGGGTTTTTCTTCTTAGCCTGAGATACCTTGTGGTCCGTATGCTTCTTGCAGTAAGGGCAGTATCTCTTCCTTGTCTTTTTGAGTTTCATAGCGACGGGAAAAAAGCAGGCTATATAAAAACCTTATGGTTTTAAAGGTAGACGGCTTTCTGCCTTGATACGAGAACATCAGCCAACTCTTTCGGAAGCTCCTTTACTTCGTCCTTGCTGAAGGGTCCGTAAACCTCAAGCTCCTTTCCGACGAACTTGGGCACTTCTGTGAGGAACTTTACCATTCCCTTTGCAGGCTTCTCCTCGGCTTTCTTTTGGGGAATCCTGTTTTCAGAAAGTATTGGCCCGACAACGCTGCCTCTTGAGGTATCGAGCTTCTCTACGATTGACATGAAGAGCATCTTTTCATCCTCAAGGAGAGGGGACAAATCGATTGCCTCTGAGCCTGTCCTGGACTTTATTAGCGCTAGGTTCATTATTTTTTTCTCTCGCCTTTCGTAAAGCTCCCTGGCTAATCTTCTTATGTTCCTGAGCTGCTGCATCGCATGGTCGTTGTCAGAAGAAAACGTGGTCTGGGCTGAGCTGACAATCTTTTTCTTGTGGTCTATGTAGGACATTATGTCAGAATAGACTCCTGGCTCAAGCTTCTGGAGTTCCTCTCGCCCTTTCTCTCTCATTACCAGCTCGAAGAGAGTTTCGTAAGTAATTGGCACGTCTTTTTCCAAACTATATCCCCCCGAAATATTAAGGATAAGGCTAGTATATAAAGTTTTTTTGTAAATGCTTAAATAGGGTGCGGAATTTCTTCCGGCTATGTCAGAAGTAAGCTTTGAGGACATGAAGTTTGATGGAAATATTGTGAAGCTGCTCAGGAATTTCTCGCTGGAGCTTCCTGATGGTGAGCTAAAGAAGATAGGGGAGTATGAAACGAAGAAAGGTAGCATTTTCTTTGACGGCGTTTCGGAAAAGAAAGCAAGGAACAAGCTTCTGCAGCTGATTGAGCGCGAGATTCATAATTTGAGGAATGACATTACAGGGCATTCTGCTGTCTACGTGCACAGGAACAGCGGCATCCCGCTGATTGGGAGCGCTGCCTTCGGCATTGTGGACAGGAACAGCAGCATGATTGAGGTTAAGCCGGTTACGGGCTGCAACATGAACTGCCTGTTTTGTTCTGTTGATGAGGGAATCTCCTCAAAAAAGGTGAATGACTTTGTGGTTGAGGAGGCTTACCTTGTTGAGGAGTGCCGCAAGCTGGTTGAATTCAAGGGCATTCCCTGCCAGGTTGCGATAAATGCGCACGGAGAGCCGCTTATTTATGCGCCCATGGCTGAGCTTGTGAGGGACTTGAAGGCGATAAAGGGCGTGGAAAGCATTTCCCTGATTACAAACGGAACTTTTCTTACTAAAGAGCTCATTGATGAGCTTTCAGATGCAGGGCTGGGCAGCCTTAACATATCCATGAACGCATTTAGCCCTGAAAAGGCTAAGATTATGCAGGGAACAGCTAAATACGACGTTGAAAAGGTTAAGGAAATGGCTTCTTACGCTGCAGCCAAATTCAAGGTCATATTAGCCCCTGTTTACGTGCAGGGATACAATGACAGCGAGATGAACGAAATAGTGCGTTTTGCAGCCAGAATAGGCGCTAAAACGGGCATACAAAACTTTCTGTACTACCCTGGCGGCCGCAATCCTGCAGAACAGCTTCAGATGGATAAGTTTTATGCGAACTTAAGGCAGCTTGAGGGTGAAACAGGAGAGAAACTAATAGTAGATGGCAGTGATTTCGGCATTGAGGCTTCAAAGCCGCTTCAGAAGCCATTTTCAAAGGGAAAGGTAGTAAGGGCTAGAATAGCTTGCGATGGCAGGCTGCCTGGCGAGAAGATTGGCGCTGCTAAAGGGCGCGTAATAACCATACCAAACTGCACCAGGGAAGGGATGGTAAGCGTCAAGATAACCAGAGACAAGCATAACATATTCTACGGGAAAGCCCTATAGTCCACGTCGTCTGCTACTACTAAGTTTTCTGTTAAGACAGCCAAGAAGAAAAGAGTTAACACAAGAAA
>JAFGRH010000077.1 GCA_016935265.1 Candidatus Woesearchaeota archaeon
ATAATAAACGGCTCGGAAGATGCCTGACATGAAAGCTTTAGCTATTGTCCACAGGGGGCTTGAAAAGGTTTCTGCAGATGAATTAAAAAGGATTCTGGGCTGCGAAGCTTCTGCCGGAAAAACCGTTATAACTTTTGATGTTAAAAAGCCAGAGGATTTCTGCACTTATGCCTACATGGCAAGGTCTGTAAAAAGAGTGCTCTGCCTTTTGGGCAGTTTTGATGTGAAAGCGGATTTGGAAACTGCTTCTGCGAACCTAAACGCTGCTATTTCAAAGGCTCCCCTGCTAGACTGGACCGGGGGAAGATCTTTCAAGGTTATTTGCGAAAGAAACGGAGAGCATAATTTCTCAAGCCAGGACCTTGCCGCAGAGGCAGGCGCGCAGATAAAAGAGATTACGAAGTGCGATGCAAATCTTAAGAACCCTGATGTTACCTTTTTTGTCTACGTATTTGAAGGAGAGGGCTATTTCGGAGTTGATCTGGCAGGAGAGCTTGGCAAAAGGGACTACAGGATTATGCCCCATCCAAATGATGTTAAGGGCTCACTTGCCTTTGCTATTCTTATGCTGGCTGGCTACACAGGAAAGGAATCCCTGCTCGACCCTTTTGCTCATTCAGGGACATTTGCCATAGAGGCTGCCCTGTTTGCATCAAACAAGTCAGTTAATTACTACAGGAAGGAATCCTTTTCTTTTGGCAGCCTTAAGCCTTTTGAGGGAATCAACTGCATAAAGATTTTTGAAAAGCTTGACAGGGTTGGCGAAAAGGCACCCATTCACGCAGTTGACCCCTCGATGAGGAACCTTAAGGCAGCTGAAAAGAACGCAAAGGTGGCAGGCATTAACAAGCTGATAAGCTTCAGCAAGATGGATCTTGCCTGGCTTGACACAAAGTTCGGCAAGGGCGAAATTCAGCTTGTTGTTTCGCACCCTGTAGCGCCTTCAAGGTCCCTTCCCAAGGAAAAAGTTGAGAAGCTCTACAAGGAATTGTTTTACCAGCTTGAGTACATTATTGCCGCAAAGGGCTCTTGCACTTTCCTTACAAAATCACCTGAGCTTTTGAAGCAGAAAGCTTCTGAACATTTTTCCATTGCAGAGGAAATTGGTGTCTGGAGCGGGTCAGAAGCCCTTCATGTGCTTAGGTTCACAAAGATTAAATAAGCTTATTAAGAAACGGTCACTATGAAGAGGGAATATCTTTTTTTGGGGGCGATATTCGCAGCAGTCTTTGCCGCCAGGCTTTACTTTAGCTTTAAGACCCCCCATTTCAGCTATGACGGCTATTTCGCTTTAAGGCAGGTCAGCGAGATTATTGCCTCAGGCGTTCCATCTTTTAACCACCTTAGCTATTCAGAGCACTTCTTCCTCCCTGCTTTCCATTACGTCCTTGCAGGCTTCTCTTTTATTTTTCCACCCCAGCTAGTCTTGAAGATTGTCCCTAACATATTCGCGTCTTCCTTAGTTATAGTCGCGTATCTTCTTTCTTATGAGATAACAAAGCACCGCTCTGCTTCCCTTTTTGCAGCGATTGCAGCAGGCTTTATTCCTGTTTATTTTTCAGAAACCCTAAACAGCATTTCAGTTCACTCGTTTACAATTCCCCTTTCTATGTTTTTGCTTTACGCATTCCTTAAAACAGAAAAAAAAGGGTTTATTGTTGTTTTCGTTTCAGGGATGCTTGTCTTCGCCCTTACCGATGCTTCTGCAATTATCTTTATCCTTGGCCTTCTCTTTTACATGGCACTTGCGAAAGTTGAGAACCTTACCCAATCAAAGTCAGAGGTTGAGGTTATCCTCTTCAGCTCATTGTTCGTTACTTGGCTTTTATTCCTCGCTTTCAAGGCGCCCCTCCTTGAGTACGGCATTATGACTATCTGGCAGAACATACCTGAAGCGCTGATAAGCGCAAGGTTCGTAAGCCTCAACCCGATTGAGGCTGTCTATTACATAGGCCTGCTGCCGTTCTTCGCGGGGGTTTTTGTAATATACAGGTATATGTTCAGGGAGAAGCTAAAGCAGATTTATCTTCTGATGAGCTTTGCTTTGGTAATATTCCTGATGCTCTGGCTGCAGCTTGTTGAGCTGAAGCTTGGCCTTTTTTTCCTTGGCTCAATAATCGCTGTGCTTTTCGGGCAGTTCTATGTGATTTTCTCAGCATATATTGACAAGACAAAGGCGGCAGGCGTCAAGTCCCTCCTCATTTCCCTGTTTGCGGTGGCTCTGGTCCTTTCATTAATCTGGCCGTCTTTCAGCGCTGCGGAATCAGCTGTCCAGAACGCCCCCTCTGATGAGGTTATAAGCGCCCTTGAGTGGGCTCGCGAAAATACTGAGAATGACGCTGTAATACTCGCCCCTGTTGAGCTAGGGCATTTGGTAACGGCAGTCGCAAACCGCCACAACGTCATAGACACAAACTTTCTTTTTGCGACAGGCATAGAACAGCGCTTCTCTGATTTCAACGACATTTATTTTTCCTCTTCAGAAACAGATTCAATAAGGCTGCTGAACAAATACGGAGTTGATTACATAATTCCGATTCAGGTAAACGCCAGTAAAAAGCCTGTTAATCTTGAGCTGAACAAGGAGTGCTTCAAGCAGGTTTATTATCCCGACCCTGGCATTTACAAGTCTGTGTGTGATGTGAATTGAAACAAAAAGCAATTATGGCAGGAATAATAGCAATTTCTTTTATCCTGTTTTCAGCCCCGTTTTTTTTGAGGCTAGCCTTCCAGGGCGGGCTTCCTTTTGGCGAGGAAAGCTATTACAGCATGGTTCTGGCTGAGAGAATATCTGGCGGCAATCTTTCCGGTGTTAGCACACCTTACAACCTTCTCCTTTCACTTTTCGCTTCATTTTTAGGCGTCCAGCTGGCTGCACAGCTCTTGCCAATAGCATTCGGCATTTTTTCTGCCCTTCTTTTCTATCTGATACTAAGAAGACTTGACAATGACCCCCTAATCGCAATACTCTCCGCAGCCTTTTTCCTTACGGTTCCATCCAGCCTCTATGCATTCTCAGCTTCAACGCCCTATTCGATGGCACTCTTTGTAATGCTCCTGTCATTTTACTTTTTCCTTAGCAAAATAAGGGTGCTGAAGGGAATCTCAGTCATTCTTGCCTCTTCCCTTGTACTTTTCGGTTTTTTCCCTTTCCTTCTGTCCTTGGTAGTTTTTTCGTCATCTGTCCTGAAGAACAGGCAAAAGCAGCTCCTTTTCCTGAGCATCCTCTTCCTTTTGGCATTCTCAGCATGGATTTACAGCATTGCATCCCCTCAGCTGACTTTTGACAGTCTAAGCGCCTATTTAGTGGCTGATTTCGGGGGACTGTTCGGTCTCGGAATGTTTCACATAATACTGACCGTGATGGGGATCGTAGTAATGTGGCCCCACAGGCTGAGCGCCCAGCCAATGTACGTATCTGTTATTATGGTTTTAGGCGGGCTCGCCTTTTTCAGCGTTCATACTATAATATACGCGGTCTTTGCAGTCTCCTTTTTTTCCGCTGTTGCTGTAGCTTATATGCTCAAGCATAAGTGGGAGTCCAGTCTGATAAGGAACCTTACGCTTATTGTGGTCATATGCGGTGTTTTGTTTTCAACCACTTCCTACCTTGGAAGGATGCCTGATATGGAACCTACTTTGGAGATTGCTGAGAGCCTTGAGTGGCTTGGCAGGCAGCCCAGGGGCCAGGTCTTATCCCACTATTCCAACAGCTTCTGGATAGAGTATTTCTCAGGCCAGGAGCCTGTTATTGACCAGTTTAACAGGGATTTAGTGGGCGAAGAAATAGACTCTCTTTTCGCTTTCCGCAATATTGAGTCTGCAAAGGAGACCCTGGACGCATATTACATAAACTACATATGGATAGACAACGCGATGAAGAGCGGCGAGGTCTGGCAGCGCCCTGAAGAGGGCATGCTCTTCCTTTTTAGGAACAATGAGACCTTTAAGAAGCTTGATGAGAGGTACGGAATAGAGACCTGGGAGTACATAGGCAGCGATTTCCCCTTCAGGGTTTCTTTTAATTAGCCCCTGCCAATACAGAAAAATTTAAGTATTTCCCTCAGGAACTATGCATTCAGAAAGGCATTATGCGCATATTGGCGTAAATTGGCAACATTTATAAGTTCGCTGAGATTTAAAAAACAAAAAGAGGTAATTCATTAGTAAGGCATTGAAATGACTTTCCTAAGCATAGTAACAGCCTTTCTGCAGCAGGTTACTGAGATTGGGGAGTTTTTTTTCACTCAGTATGATGAGCTTGGGAGGCCATTCCTCAATTTCCTGAATGCAGGGTTCAGCCACATATTTGACGTATTCCTTATACTTCTAACGGTTGTTTCTTTTGGCTACCTCCTCACTACGATTTACGTTAAATTCAGGAAGAGGGAGCCTTACAAGGAGGCGCCTTTTGAAGGAGAGCTGCCCTTTGTAACCATTCAGATTCCAACAAGGAACGAGCTGGCGGCAATAAACTGCGCACAGAAGTGCCTTGATTTTGACTATCCAAAGGAAAAGTATGAAGTACTCATAGGCGATGACAGCAGTGACGCTTCCGTATCAGGTGAACTCGCCTTATTTGCAGAAAAGCACGAAAATGTAAGGGTCATTAAGAGGGAGAAGAATGATGGCTATAAGGCAGGCAACCTGAACAACATGCTCGCCCATTCAAAAGGCGAGTTCGTTGTGCTTTTTGACTCCGACTTCCTTCCTGAAGCTGATTTCCTTAAGAGGATAATAGCCCCTATGCTTCACGACAGGGGCATAGCTGCAGTGCAGGCGCGCTGGAAGTTTGCAAACGCAGACCAGAACCTTGTATCGCTGCTCGGCGCAACTATTGTTGCAATAGTCCACCGCGTTGCCCTTCCCTTCTTTAACAAGAGAAGAAGGCTTTCGATACTCTGCGGCTCAGCAGAGGCAGTAAGGAAGGATGTTCTCGTTAAGCTTGGCGGATGGAGGCATGGAAGCCTCACTGAGGACATCGAGTACTCTCTCAGGCTTCTGAAAGAGGGCCACAGGATACAGTACCTTCCCGAGCTCGAGTGCGCAAGCGAGGTTCCTTACACTCCAAAAGACCTTTACCGGCAGCAGATGAGGTGGGCTTACGGCGTTATCTCCTCATTAAAGGAGCACTTCAAAATATTTCTCAGCAGGAAGCTAAATCTCGAGGACAAGCTCCTTGTTGTTTATGTTTTCTCAGGCTACATTTTCACAATAACCATGTTTGCAGTTTTCCTTTTCGGCGCTTTGGAGATTATCACGCACGAGCCAGAGGCAATCAATTTCGCCAAGTTCTTCCTTGAGACAGGAAAGAACTTCCTCTGGACCTCAGGGCTCTTGGTTACTGGCATTTACAGCCTTAAAAAGGCAGGAAGCAACAGGAAGATTAGGCAGATTGCACTGGCAACTGCAAGATACGGCATAATAACGACTTACTACGTGAACATAGGCATACTAAAGGTTCTTACCGGAAAGCCCATGCCCTGGTTCCTTCTCAGCAAGAAGGGAAATGAAGCTTCCAAGTAGGTTCTGGAAAATAATTATAAACAAAAGAGTCATTTGCCATTAGCATGGAGATCGTTGTCCTTATAGTTGTCCTCTTCAGGCTTATTATACCTTTCAGCATATTCCGCTGGCCTTTCTGGGGCATTCTCGCCTCCCTAATTGCAGACGCCCTTGACTACTCAGTATTTGACCTGACAACAGGGTCTCTTGCATATTACCAGCAGCTCGACAAGCTGCTTGACTTATACTACCTTTCAATTGCCTTTTTTGTCTCACTGAGATGGAAAGGCACTGAAAGGATAACAAGCATTGCCCTGTTCTGCTACAGATGCATTGGGCTGCTGCTCTTCACAATAACAAAAACCCATCTTTTCCTTTTCATATTCCCCAACCTTTTTGAGTACTTCTTTATATTCTGGGCCTGCAGGAACAAATTTTTCAGTGGGTTTAAGCTTACGCCGAAGAAACTTGCCGCAGTCCTCCTAATAATACTCTGCCTTAAGCTTCCGGGGGAATATCTGCTTCATGTAATGGGCGCTGACCCCTGGGCGTGGATGAAATCCATCTTAGGGCTTTAAGAAAATTTTAAATAAAGGGCTTTTTTCTGCTTTTTTATGGATAAGAAAAGGAGCAGCAACGCAAAGATTTCCCTTATATTAGGGCTTTTTTTCTGGGTGCCCCTTTTCAATATTATTCTCGGATTATTCGCAATTTATTTTGCAATAAGAGCCATGAGGGAAATAAGGGAAGGCAAGCTCTCCGGAAAGTACTTTGCGCTTGCAGGCTTTTTCCTTGGCGTAATTCCCTACTACTTTTACCTTCTGTACCTTCTTAGGACTTATTTTGACATTGATGCAGCTGTTTTCGGTGGGATTTCACTGGGCGTGCCAATTTTCTTGATCCCGTTTCTTCTGATGGCGCTAAAAAAGTCAAAGCTGCTCTAGCTTAGGTAAATTATCAGAAAGCTTGACGCAAGATAAAAAATTATTGCCATCGCCAGCCTCCAGTCCTTAACAAGCCTGTCAAGCGGGTCTGTCCTTGCAAGAGAGGGCTTTGAGTAGGCATACTTGAGCATTATGTAGAGTACAACCGGCAGCGTTATCAGCAGGAGCTCATTGTTTCCAAGGAAGCAGTAAAGCGCATAGGCAATCAGAAGAGCGGTTGTGCTTATGTTCATCAAATAGCTTAGAACCTGGTCTGAGTAGCTGTCAAGGACGCTCCTGTGCTTCCCGGCAGATTTGCTTAGAAAAGCCTTCTCTGACCTTCGCTTATCCACTGCGAGGAATAATGCAAGAAAGAAAGTTCCTATTATCAGCCAGGGTGAAACCCATACTTTCATTATAAGCGCGCCTCCCAGCGCCCTTACCACAAAATTGGCTGAAATAAGTATGATGTCAATGAAGGGCTCGTTCTTCAGCAGGAGGCTGTAGAGTGATGTCAGCAGGAAAAGCAGCGCAGCAGCAAGGAAAAACTCCGCGCTTATAGCATAAGCAGAAAAAGCAGCTATGAAAAGCAGAATGGCAGCAAAAAGCAGTGCGCTTTTCACGCTTACCGCTCCCCTTGCAACAGGCCTTCTGGCTTTTTCTGCGTGAAGAATGTCCCGCCTCCTGTCAAGAACGTCATTTAATATGTAGTTCACTGAGGAAATCAAGCAAAGTACAATAAAGCCTGCGCTGAGCGGCAGCAAATACGGGGCATTAAGCAAGTTGCCTGAAAAAAACAGCGCTATGAATATTATCAGGTTCTTGTAGTACTGCTCAAGCCTGAGGAGGCTTAAGTAATTGCTAATTGCCATATAATCCCTCATACTCCCTGACTGTTTTTTCAATCCCAAACTCTTCTGCTATGGTTTTCTTCTTTGCTATGTATTTCTTTTTGTTGCCAAGCACTGCTATGACTGCCCTGGCAAGCGCCTTTTCATCCCGCTTCCTGATTAAAATCCCCATCCCTGTCTTTCCGATAGGCACCCTTACGCCGGGAAGGTTTGTTGCTATGACAGGAGTTGCACAGTACATTGCCTCCAGCTGAACCATTCCGAAAGCTTCCAGACTGCTTATGCTTGGAAGAACGAGCACGTCGCAGGCAGAATAGAATTCAGGAAGGTCTGCGTAATCAACATTGCCTAAAATAAAAACATTTTTTCCGATTGCACTCCTAAGCTTGGAAAAAATGCTCCCTCCAGCAACCCTCTTATGCTCGCCTGCAAGGAGAAATTTAGTGCCGGGATATCTTTCCTCAACGTAGGGTATCGCCTTAAGCAGGTAGGGAAGCCCTTTTTCGTAAACAAACCTTCCTGCAAAGCCAACAGCCTTTTCTGATTTCTTTATGCCGAGCTTTTTCCTCAGGGCAGGCTCTTTGCGAGAGAAATCATTCTGGTTTATTGGCGGGTAGATGAATGTAAGCTTGCGGTAAAACCTCCTGAGGAAGCGCGAATTCCCTGCGTAGTCCTTTGTATAGGTTACGATACGACGTATTCTCTTGAGCGCAGCACCTGCGGAAATGTAATAAGCTTTCTCAATCAGCCTGTTAATGATTCCCCTGCCCAAACTAAGGTCACAGTGGTAAGTAGCAACCATTTTTTTCTTCTCAAGGAGCATTGAAATAAGCCCTGCCTCCATCATAGGCATTTGTATGTTGACAACGTCATGCTTTTTTGCCTCCCTTCTTGCTTTCAGCGGGAAAAAAGGCATTACAACCCCTTTGCTCAGCCTGAAAAGCACAAAATCCCTCAGGACAGAAACGCCTTTTACCACCTCAGCCTTTTTCAGCCTGCTGTCATGCCTGCTTGTAAGCACAGTTACTTGGTGCCCGCGCTTAACAAGCTCCTCAGAAAGCCTTCTGACATATTCTGTTATGCCGCTGCAGTACGGCCAGTAGTATGGGCTTATCATTAATACCTTCATTTTCTCCACTCGTAAACTGTCATGCCGCAGTCCTTTTCCTTCTCAATCAAAACTGCGGTGAAGTTTCCCTTAACCATCTGCAAAAAATTCTCCCTCCTTTCAGGGCAGTCAGGGTATTCCCTTGTGCACGGTATATCACACTCATTCAGGAAAATGTACTGCGCATTGTCAAGCTTTTCAGCCAGTTCTTCTATCCTTTTGCTGTCAAAAACAGGGTAGTAGATAAGCTCATCTATTTTTTTATCTGCGGAAAGCGCTGCGAAGGGGGTTGAGGACCAAACTTCGCCCGTTATTTCACCATTCAGGTAATCGGAAAAGCCATCCCACCTTTCATAATCCGCATTTCTTGCTTGAAATGCCTGGAAAGCCTGCGCTCCTGAGTAAGCAAGCTGTATGGCTATCAAAACAACCAACGCATACCTGACAGTTCTTCTTTTGTTCCTCGAAATAGCATAAAATCCCCGCGCAGCGAGAATGTAAAGGAACGGAAGGAATAAGAAAGCATACCTGATGTCCTTGCAGTTCAGGAAGAAGCTGTGGTAAATCAGCAGAATTAAAGCTGAAAACGCTATGGTTGCCCATCTCCAGTCAACCGTTCTTATCCTGCTGATGCCAATAAATGCAATCAGGAGTATTGGCAGTTCAAGAAGAAGGTTATAGAAGTAAAATAAAGGCTGGGTGGGGCAGGAATAGTTGCCAACTACGGTGCTTATTAGCTCCTGCCCTGCGATTAAGGGGTATATCGGATTGCCGTAAACGATGAAATTCGCAATGAAATAAGGGAACAACACCAAAAATGCCCCAGCTAGGAAATTAACGTAGCCTCTGATGCTGCTTTTCTTAAGGTAAAGCCCTGCAAGAAAGATTGGGATGAAGATTATGGAAGTGAATTTCGTTAAGGCAGCTATCCCAAGCAGAATTCCCACAAAAAAATTGCTTTTTTTGGAAAAAAACAGCCACGCTGCAAGCAACGTAAAGAGCATTGCAGGGATATCGGTGAGTATTGCGCCTGAATAAGTGATGAGCGCTGTGTTCAGCGCGAAAAGAGCCGCAAAAATAAGCGCGGCTTTCCTGCTGAGGAGCCCTTTGGTTATGAGGTAAACGAGATAAATCGATGCAGCGCCCGCAGCCAGTGCCAGCAGGCTGCCAAACAGCATAAAATCAATCCCGAGCTTCCAAAATAAGCCAAGAATAAGCGGCCAGATTATGGGGCGTGCGGGCTCCCAAAGCCCTGAGCTGCCGGCTGAGTAGATGTGCTTGCCCATCCCGCCATATACTGCTGAATCCCAGAAGTCAAGCGAAGGGAGCCACAAAGATGCTGCGAGAAATAGGGTGATTATTGCAAATACAGCTTTATTTCCGTCCACCTTATTACCTTTTCCTTATCTTAACCATATCCCCAAGGGTAACGTCCGCCTTGCCCCCTCTTAAAGGCAAGGCTTCTTCCTCTTTTACCTCAACAAGGCTTATCTTCAGGAATTTCTCAATTTTTTTTGCAAGCGTAATGCTGGGAACCGTCTTCCCGCTCTCTATTTTGTGGAGCAGGGACTCTTTCTCAGAGAGCCTTTTCGCAAGCTCCTCCTGCTTAAGGCCCAGCTTCTCCCTTTTCATCTTTATCAGCCCTGAATAGCCGGGCACAACGCTCTCCACGACCTCTTTCTCAGCTTCTTTTGGCTTTTCCCGCTTTACAGCCTTTGGCGCAGGCTTCAGAACAGCAATTATCTTGCCGAATTTCCCGCAGTTTCTGCAAACATTAAGAATTACGCCCTCAACAGAGGCCTTTACAAGTTCCTCGTCCTTGCCGCACATCTCGCAGAGAGCCATTTTAAAAAGGATTATTCGCTGTTTTTTATTTTTTACTCAGCTTTGCCGCAATAATGCCGTAAAGCAGATAGGTAAGCAGCGCAAAAGCAGCACCTATCCCGAACCAAAGCGCAATGTTCGGCTCAGCAGACTGGATTGCCTGAGGCGCGGCTTCTACAAAGGCTTCTTCTGCCTCAGCAGCAGCATCCCCAGCTGTTGCAAGCATTTTAGGCGCTTCAGCAAGATTTCTGGCGCCAAACTGAGCGGTTTTTCCCAAAAACTGAAGCATAAAGCCCGCGAGGCTTACTATGGCAACAACAGGAAGAATCTTCCTGAGCTTGCTCGCAAGGCTTTCTGTTGTTTTCGGAGCGATAATTATGTACTTGTTTGCGATGCTGTAGTGGTTTACCTCTTTTCCCTTCTCAGAATAATGGAATTCCTCTGCCTTCACAAGCCCCGCGTCAACAAGCTGCTTGAGATTGTAGTGCACCGTCGACAAAGGAAGCTGCAGTTCCTTTGAAATTTCAGTTTCAGTAGCTTCTTTTTTCGCAAGATAATCAAGAATCTTCCTGCAGGTGTCGCTCCCGATTACATTTGAGAGCTTTTTTGCCTTGTCTTCCTCCAGCGAGAGGAGAAGGAAAGTGTTTTCTTTTTTTGGCATGGTTTTGTGGTTGCTGTAAGCTTTATATATCTGCCGATAATTCCAACTTTGTTTGAAGTCAAATGGAAGAAATAAGTATTTCTACGGGGGCGAGAAGGGAAATAATAGACATAACATCAGAGGTAGAGGCAATAGTTGCAAAGTCAGGCGTTAAGGAAGGCATCTGCGTCGTCTATGCTCCTCATGCAACAGCGGCAATACTCATAATGGAGGCTGACGGGCTAGTGGAAAAGGACGTTTTAAGCTCACTTTCTAACCTGGTGCCTAACGATGACAGGTATGAGCACAGCCATGGCTCAGAGGGGCACGGTGCCTCACACGTGAAGTCCTCACTTTTCAGCCCTTCAGAGTCAATACCGGTCAGCAAAGGCAAATTAAGGCTCGGAACGTGGCAAAGCATAGCCTTTTGCGAGCTGGACGGCCCCAGATCAGACAGAAAAGCCTTAATTCAGGTTATTGGCGCATGAAAACAGTACTAGTAACAGGCACACCAGGCACAGGCAAGACTGTAATAGCCAAAAAACTCTCACTTTTACTTAATTATGCGTACTTTGATGTTGCTCAGTTCATAAAGAAGGCTCATTTATACTCAAAATATGACCGGAAAAGGGCCTGCTACGTAGTAGAAGCCAAAAAACTGGTCAGGGAGCTCTTAAAAGTGAGGGAAAAGGCCCTTAAGAGGGGCGAGAAGGGCATAATATTCGACTCTCACATGTCTCACTTTTTACCTTGCAGCAAGGCTGACCTCTGCATAGTGACCCGCTGCGCTTTAAAAACCCTCAGCCAGAGGCTCACCAAAAGGGGGTACTCAAAATCAAAAATCAGGGAAAACCTTGATGCGGAAATCTTTGACACCTGCCTTGTTGAAGCTGTTGACAACCGCCACAAGATTGTTGCTTTTGATACAACAAAAAAAAAGAATTTTAAACTTTTTTCAAAGAGAATTATCAGAATTCTTAACCGCAGGCCATAGGTCCGTACCAGGTTCGGACTTAGGTCCGGACTAGGTTCGGAAACGAACCTGCATTCAGGCCATAATTACGATCCTTTTTTGCCCTCTTTCGTTATATTTTATCAGTTTTTTGTGCTTTAATTCGCGCAAGTAATCGTAAAAAGCAGTTCTTCCGCAAAGAGATTTTTCTTTTACAATTGTCGTCTCAATTTCCTTGGTTGAATGCATTCCCTTTTCAACAAGCTTTAGTATCTGGTCCATCACATAGTCCTTCTTTTGGTGCCTTATTTTCGCCAGAATGTTCCTTTCAAACACTCCCCTTGCCGCAGGTTCGCTTCTAGGTTCGGATTTAGTCCGGACTAGGTTCGGAAACGAACCTGAAAAGGCCTGGATTTTAGCCTTTTCGCTGCTTATTTTGATGTGCAAAATCTGTGATTTCAGCGCAAGGATTTCCTCCTTCATTTTCTGGATTTCATTTCCGTGGTTTTGGATTTGCTGCTGCGCGCGGTAATGCCGGTCATCGTGCACTTTGTCCTTTTCGCGGAAATAGTGGAGCCAGGAAAAAATGAGGCTTGTTTCGCTTTTCACGCGGCTGAAGCTCTCTGCGAGAGCCCTGTCAAGTGAATGCCACCTCTTGTCGACCTTCCTGAAGAATCCCAGTATTCCCATAAGTGAAAAGTGAGCAATCTTGCTTAAATACTTATCGCTACTTATCTATATTTTCAATATTGAAAATAATTGCTTCGCTAAGGCTTTACGAAGAATTTTTAAAGAAGCAAGAAGCAAAAGTGAGAGATGAAGGCACTTGCAGCTCTGGAAATCAGGTTTCTCGTGGAAGAGCTCCAGCTTTTGCTGGGCGCAAGAGTGGACAGAATATTCCACCCCTCGCAGAAGGAGCTTCTCGTCGAGCTTTACTCTGCCTCAACGAAGAAAGCCCTCCTCAGGGCAGCACTGCCTTACGCACTCTATCTTGCCTCTGAAAAGCCCTCTGAGCCAAAGCAGCCTTCTGCCTTCTGCCTCTTCCTCAGGAAAAGGCTCAAAAACAGCCGTTTAAAGGCTTTTTTACAGCATTCTTCCGAGAGGGTGGTGGAAATGGTTTTCTCGTCAAAAAACGGCGATTTCCGCCTTGTTTTGGAGCTTTTCAGCAGGGGCAACATCATACTCTGCGATGCCTCAGGAACCATCCTCGCGGCAGCGGAGCGGCAGGCTTGGAGCACGAGGAAGATAGCACCAAAGCAGCCCTATGCGCTCCCTCCCCAGAAGCTCGACACTTTCTCGCTCACCGTCGGGAAACTCCAGAAGGCGCTAAGCGAAAGCAGCCGCGATTCACTCGTCAAAGCCCTCGCGGCAGACCTTGGATTCGGCGGAGTCTACGCAGAGGAAATCTGCCTTTTGTCGTCGGTGGACAAGCTCTCTGACCCGAAGAAAGCCAGCCCCTCTGATGCCGAAAAAATCATCAAAGCCATCAGCACCCTCCTCAAGAAGAAGCTACAGCCTGTTGTGGTCTTGAAAGACGGCAAACCCCAAGATGTTGTGCCCTTTCCCCTTCTGCACTATAAATGCCTCGAGGAGAAGCTATTCAGGACATACAACGAGGCGCTTGACAGCGTCTTAACAAGCGCTGCTTTCGAGCTTCTCAAGGAGGAGAAGGAAGCGCCAGCAAAGAGAAGCACAGCCCTTCTTCAGCGGCGCATCTCAGAGCAGCAGGAAATGGTCAAAAATATGGCTCGCTCCATCGAGGAAAACACCAAGAAGGGCGAGCTCATTTACGAGCATTACCTGGAGATAAAGCAGCTCTTAGCGGATGCGAAGTCAAAGAAGCCTGAAGAGCTCAAGAAGAAGCATCCCCTTCTTAACTCTGTCGACGGGAAAACTGGCAAAATAATCGTTGAGCTTCAGTAGTAGAAATCCATTCCCTCAGCCTTCTTCTCGGCTTCCCTTCCTTGCAGCTTCTCGAAGAGCGCAACAAATGCGTCCTTCTCTACCTTTATTCCTGCCCCTGTCAGCACGTCTGCCAGAAGGAATCCGCTGTAATCCTCGTCGGGAACGTACTCAAGAGCCCTCTTCAGGCTGTGCCCGCAGAGAAAGCCCTCGTTAAGCGCCAGAACGACATTCCTTCCGCCTTTCGTAACCATGAAATTCTCAAAGTCAGCAGCTATTTTGTCGTCGACAGCATGATTGTAAAGCTCAAGCCTCACCAGCGCTTTTACAGCCTCCCTGTACTCACTTTTCCTGATGTACTCCCCGACGCTGTCAAGCTTCAGAAATCCGCCCAAACCCTCACTTTTCACTCTCGCAGGCTTAAGAATCTTGCCGAGGTAAGCCATTACCTTCTGCCTTGTGCCGCTTCCCGTCCATGTGTTCTCCACAAGGTAGCCGTAGTCCTGCCCTTTCACCCTTTTTACCCTTACGAACACCAAAAACCACCGAAACTCAGTTAGGCACCAGGTGATATATAATTCTTGCTATTAGCAATTGCCTCATGAATAGCTGTGAGGAAATAGGAGCTACCTGTATCCCGGCCAAGTATTTGCCAGCTGTCCTGCCTTTTCAACAGAACCGCAGTTGTATCTGCATGGCCCTAAATCCTGCTCAGGCGGCAGCAGATGAATACTTTCACTATTTTTCATATCTGGGGGCCAGTATGATGTTTCGAAATAAGAACTGATTAATCCGCTCATTCCTGCTGAAAAGTCTTTCGCAGCAGCCCTTGCCACCCTGCCGATAAGCGTGCCTGAGGTTATTAATACTTCTGAAATCGAGCCGCTCACTATTCTGTCAGCCTCCAAAATTTTGCTCCCGCCTTTACCTATCGTATCTATGTCCGTCTCAAGAGCCCAGATTGCATTTTCAATATGCCTGTTCATACCCTTAGCGAAAAAATATTTGTTTAAAAATTTAATCAATAAAATTGAAAAGAAGTGACGAACAG
>JAFGRH010000078.1 GCA_016935265.1 Candidatus Woesearchaeota archaeon
AAATGAAAGAAAAAAAGAGAAAAAAAAGCGCCAAAGGCGCCTTTAGTTTTACTCAGTTGTTGTTTCCGTTTCGGTCTCGACTGTTGTTTCCGTTTCGGTCTCGGTTGTCGTCGTAGTGGTCGTCGTAGTCGTGACTGGAGCCGGGGCGCTAACGGTTATGTCAGTGAAGCTCGTTCCCGCAATCTCCACTTCCATTCCCTTCAGCTTGTCAGCCTCTTGCCAGGTCTCGTAGTCAGCAAGGACTCTACATGCCCTTCTTGTGTCCATTGCGCTGTAACCAGCTACAAGCAGTGCAACGTTTCCTGTGCTCTGCTCGAACAGCTTCAGTATGGCCTTTCCTTCCTCGAAGCCCTCTGTGCAGTCAGCCGGGTTGCCCATAGCCTGAGCAGCCAGCGGGTTAGCACATGGTCCGCCTACTAGGATGGTGTTCTGTGCAGCAAGGCTAGTTACTTCTGAAGCAAGCTTTGCAGCTCCGACTTCGATTGGCGTTGTTTCGTAGTAGACGATTGCGCCTTCTGTACCTTCAGTTGAGGAGAAGGTAACGCCGCCTGAAGTCACGAACAGCTGAGGCAGTCTCTGCTGTGTCGGGTAGTCAATGGTCACTGTCTCAGGGTCGCTTGTCGGGTCGTCAAACTTGACCTTTGCACCCAGAGATGTGTAGGTGTACTCTGTGTAGTCCTCTCCTTCTGGAGAGATGTAGTTAAAGGTGTCTGTAGAGTCCTGGTCCATTGTTACCTTAGAGGTTGCAGCGCCGATCTGGAATACCAGATTTGTAGGCTGCTTGTTGTCGTAGTCTTCAGCGCTTGGAGTGCTTATGGTAACGTCCAGCGTACCGCCAGTGTAGCTAGCTCCGTCTGTCGACATGTTCACACCGGTCATGTTTGCGGGTGATGCACTGAAGGCTATCTTTGCTCCGCCGTTGGTCGTTATTGTAACGTCCTGGTTCGCTTCAAGCGTCTCGTCTCCGTCGAGGTCGACATACACGGGGAAGTTGTTCCCGCTTGTGGAGTTCCAGATGGCGAAGGTAAACCCTCCTCCTGGCCTGAGAACACCGATGCCGCTTCCAGCACCTATGGCAACTGGCGTGAAGGTTATCTCCTCAGTGTCTCCGGTTCCTATGTTGATGAACCTTACAACTGAGTCAGATACCGAGCTTCCAGTGTACTTGTACAGGAAGGTGTCTTCCTCACCGTCATCTTCGCCTGTGGCGGAAACGATGAAGTAGTCGTTCCTGCTTATTGTAGCGTTCTCGTTCAGTATCAGGTCGTGTGCGCTGCTACTACCAAGCCTCAAGTTGGTGCTGCCTGACGTGTAGACAAGAGGTACGTCAACAGAGTTTCCGTTTCCGTCGACAAACTCAAGTTCGTACTCGTCAGAGCCGCTTGTCTTGATTTTTATTGTTTCTGTTGCGGTTTCTGCAAGTCCCTGGTACTCTATGTCCCAGCGTCCAAGCATTCCTTCAGGCTCAAGCATTTTGTCGCTTAGCTTCTCGCCCGGTCCGACATAGACGTCCTGGTCAGCTGTTACGTTTATCTCGATTGACGCTATTGTTATAGCGCTGGCGGTGCGAGTGCCCCGGATTACTACCCCGGCATACTCGATGTTTTCTTCGTTTACCCTAAGGTAGTCGCTGCTTGCACCATCAGTTACGTCGCTGTCCTTCAGGATTATCTTGTCTGCGCCAAGATAGAATTCTGCCTGGTGAACACCGCCGGCAAAGTCCTGGTAGAGGATGTCTCTAACACCCATCTGGGTTCCGTCCGAGAGGATGTCTGTGCCGCCCTCGGATATTGAGTCAGTCGCTTCTCCGTCTACGGTAAACTTGGCCTGTGTTGCACTTGTAAAGACAAGCGTAACCTCATAGTCCTTGTCACCAACTGTGTAGGTCTTTGTCTCGCCTTCCTGGAGGATGTCTCTGACAGAGCCCGCCATCAAGGTAAGTTCGACCCTTCCGGTTGTGTTCTTTGCACTCACAATTGAGTAGTCTGTGCCCAGCATGTTGATTGTTTCACCCTGCAGGTTCCATAGGTAGCCTGTTCCAGTGGCGCCTGTGCTGTCTGTCAGGTCTGTCTCTGCCGACGTTACGAAGTCCAGTACATACCTGGCAACTTGCTCGCCGCTCTCGACAAAGAAGAAGTCTGACGTAACGTCACCATCGTCTGTTGCGTAGACAACTGTGCGTGAGGTTAGGCTTCCTGCTGCTGCAGCGGTGTTAACATCGTCGAAGTAAATGTACTGCTTGTAATCGAAGTCACCCTTGTCGTTTCGGAAAGTTCCGTCTGAAAGGATGTCGAGCTCAGCAGAACCGATGCTCTTTGAGATGTCTCTGATTGTTTCAGCGTTTGGTGTTCCGCCTGCTTCAATGTTCTCGCTCATTTCGAGATCGTTGCTTGACGTGCGCACTTTCCAGCTGTCGCCAATCGCGCTGATTGCTGCGCTGCCGGTAGCTGTAACTTCCCTCTTCACTTTGCTTGCGTACTGCATGCTTGTGGCAACGTCCACCGAACCGATAACGTCGCTTGAGGCTGCGGCATCGCCAACAACCAGTATGGCGTTAAACTTCCCGTCCTTTACAAACGGCTCAGGGTAGTTAGCCAAGTCGGCTGCTGCGCTGGCGCCTAAAATAGTGGCGCCCATCATTGTGGCGCCTACGCCCAACGACATTATCTTCTTAATCGTCTTTCTTAACTTCAATCTAAACACCTCCGTGTTTTTTTGGGTTATTATTTTCCGACGACAACCTGGCATGGTCAGCGTCGACACAACAACAAAATAGATGGGCTGTATATAAAGTTTTTGGTAACTATAGCTTTCGCCTTAACACTTCCCAGCATAAGGTTTTCTGCTATTCTTCGTCGTACCTCAGCTCTCTTTTTTGTTGTTTAAACACCGTTAATGGGGTGTCTTCTTTATAAACTTTTCGTTTCTAGAGGCAACAATTATGGGCGAGAAATATATACAACTCTCCTCGAGAAAACGCGCAAAATCCGAGGGGAATTCAGCCATATTATATAGGTAAGGAAATGTTGTTCGGGCACTGGGACAAAAGGAAGTAAAGGACTGCGGGGAGTAGGATTCGAACCCACGAAGGCACTAAGCCAACAGGTGTCTTAAGGATTGCGCCTACCTAAACCTGTCCCATTTGACCGCTCTGGCATCCCCGCATGCAGATAATTAAAACAGGAAGGCAGTTAAAAAGTTATCTGTTTTGGCAATAAATCGTAACCTATATATACTACCCCTTTTTTGCTGTGAATGGGTTTTAGAGGTTCTGTCAAGTAGGCTATTAAGATGAGTGAGAAGTAATGGCAAAAACTTTCAAGGTTGACCAAGGAAAACTGATAAGGGAAGCAGCAGAAGAGCTGAAGAAGATAAGCGAAATAAAGCCGCCCAAGTGGGCTGTTTTTGTAAAGACAGGAGCGCATAAGGAAAGGCCCCCTGTTGACAAGGACTGGTGGTATGTTAGGGGAGCTGCAGTTCTAAGGAGCGTTTACAAGCTTGGCCCTGTCGGCGTGCAGAAACTTAGGATGAAGTACGGCGGGAAAAAAAACAGGGGCGTGGCCGCTGAGCACTTTTACAAGGGTTCTGGCAATATTATAAGGAAGCTTTTGCAGCAGCTCGAGGCAGCGGACCTGATAAAAAAGGATGCAAAGGGAGTTCATAAAGGCCGCGTAATAACAGGAAAGGGGCAGTCAATACTCGACAAAGCCGGTTTGAAAATTGGCGGCAAGCCTGTGAAGAAGGCTGTTGCTGAAAAGCCGAAGCATGAGGCAAAGGAAAAGCCAAAGGCTGAGGCAAAGCCGAAAAACGAAGAAAAGCCTTCTCCGAAGAAAGAGGCTAAGGAAAAATGAGCCCCTCAGAGGATTTGCAAAATCAGTTGCGGCAGGAAGCTGAGCGCTCTCAACAGATTGCTCAGCTGGAAGCTTTCGGCAAGACGCTGCTTGACAAGGAAGCGCTTAGAAGGTATGGAAACATAAAGGCAGCATACCCCGAGAGGGCAATGCAGGTAATGCTTATTATTGCACAGCTAGCAAATTCAGGAAAAATAGGCAGACCTTTGAATGACGACGAGCTTAAGCATTTGCTGAAAGAGCTTGCCCCTGAAAAAAAGGAAATGAAGATAAGGAGAGCATGATGGCACGCTACAAACACCCGAGCAGGAAGAGAAGGCTTGCGAAGAAAGCCAAGCAGACAAGGTGGGCTCCTTTCTGGCTCGTTCCCAAAGTTTTCGGAAGGGGAAGAAGGATACACCCTTCAAGGCTCACGACAAGGAAGAGGAGCTGGCGCAGGACCAAGACTAAGGCGTAAAAATGGCAGAGCAGACCTACAACATACCGCTGAGAAAGGAATTCCTGAAGAAGCCGAAGTACAGGCGCGCAAAAAAGGCAGTAACTGCTGTAAGGCAGTTCATGACAAAGCACGCAAAGTCAGACAAAATAATCATAGGGCCTTACCTCAACAAGAAGATTTGGGAGCACGGGATGAAGAACCCGCCGAGTAAGGTTTCAGTTACAGCCATAAAAGACGATAAGGGTTTTGTCAAGGTTGAGCTTTTCGGCGCTCCGAAAGAAATCAAGGTTGAAGATAAAAAGAAAGCGAAGAAGGAAGCAAAGCCGGCAGCGAAGACAGAAGCTGCTCCTGCTGCCAAAGAAGTTAAGCCGGCAGCACCTGCAAAGCCAGCTCCGGCAAAGGAAGCACCAGCAGCAAAGCCAAAACCGGCAACAGAAAAGCCTTTCGCTCCAAAGCAGGCAGAGAAGAAAGCAACTCCAATAAAAAAAGAAGCCCCTGCTCCGCAGAAGCCGGCAGCAAAGCTAGCCGCTGAGAAGAAGGCCTGAAACGTTAGCTTTTCCTTAATCTTAAGAGAGCAAAACTTTATTGATACTTTTGCTCAAATTTCTTAAAATATGAGTTTAACATAAACCAGAAAAAGATTACCAGCAAGATATAAAATATTTGAACAGGTAATGGACCAATCTTTGTTCCGCCAGTTACCACTTGGTTTCCTGAAGGAAAAAGTGTTACTTGTATCAAAGATATGATGTTGCTTAACAAATATATTCCTGCGGATATGTGCAACCAGACCTTTGCTTGAATTTTATTTTTTATAAAATAGGTCATAAATATTATTGTCGGAATAAGCATAATAATTCCTAATATTACAGCTAAAACATTATGGCTGACGTCTAATTTGTAAGTTGAAGAGAATAAGTAACCACCAACTTTCACTGCTAAGTACAGTACGAATATTGACAGGAAAAAGATTGTTGGTCCTTTTACCCTGTCCTTTTGCGAATTCATAGTCATATTTTAATTCAACATCTTTAAAAGGTTTTCGTTTAAAATGCTTGGAATCCGCTGTAAGCGCGCAGTGAAGTGTGCGCCGGCGCGGGGAATTCCAACCTACCGAAAACCGAAAGGTTTTTGAACCCCGAAGTCCTTACGGACGCTAGGGTCTGAACCTAGCGGCTTACCGGATTAGCCTACGCCGGCGCTGATTATTTCTTTTTCAAAATTGTTAATATGCGTTTGCTGCGAAAAAGGGAAGTTTTTCCGGCAATTGTGATGGAATTAACCTTAATGCAGTAAAATTTTCTTGAAAAGCCAAAACAACCGCAACATTATTATAACCGCCGCAAATCCTTCTCCATAACCCATTATTGAGTGTGACAAAATGCTTCCGTTTGAGAAGGAAGAAAGGAAAATTCTTGTAAGGAAGAAAGCGAAGAGTGACGAAAAGTTCGGCTGCTCTCCGGATAAAAGGAAGATTCTTGATTACTTAAACTACGGCGTTGTCAACATTGACAAGCCTTCTGGTCCTACATCTCATCAGGTGAGCGCTTACGTCAAGCAGATTCTCTGCATGAAGAAATGCGGGCACTCGGGAACATTGGACCCTCATGTAACAGGTGTTCTTCCGGTTGCTTTGGAAAACGCCACGAAAATAGTCCAGGTTCTCCTTACCGCAGGAAAGAAGTACGTCGGCATAATGCACTTGCACAAGGAAATAAGCGACGGCGAGCTTGAGAACGCAAGGAAAAAGTTTCTCGGCAAGATAACGCAGCTCCCACCTGTAAAGAGCTCTGTGAAGAGGGCTTTGAGGGAACGCACAGTTTACGAATTCAGCTTTCTGGAGAGGGAAGGGAAGGACGTCCTGTTTGATGTCAGCTGCCAGGCAGGGACTTACATAAGGAAGCTTGTGCACGACCTCGGCATTAAGATAGGCGGCGCGCATATGTCTGAGCTTAGGAGAGTCCAGGCAGGCCCCTTCAAAGAGGACACACTTGTTACGCTGCAGGACTTGAAGGACGCTTACTATTATTACAAAGAAGAGGGCAATGAAAAATACCTCAGAAAAATAATCCAGCCTGTTGAGAATGCTGCGGTGCACATTCCGAAAGTCTATGTGCTTGACAGCGCAGTCAACAGTTTGTGCCACGGCGCGAACCTGCACGTTCCGGGAATTTCAAAAGTTGATTCGGGCATAAAAGAAGGCGATGTGGCTGCTGTGATGACGCTGAAGGGCGAGCTTATCTGCTACGGCACAGCGGCGGATTCAACAGAAAAAATGCTTGGCGAGAAAGGCCTCGCAGTTAAGGTTGAGAAGGTTTTCATGCTTCCGGGAACTTATCCTAAAGTTTCTTTGGAATAGCCAACAGAAATGTTTTTATATAATTATTTCAAAAATTCTGATAATGGGGAGGCTTTTCAACAAATACAGGGCTATTGTCGGTGATGAGGCAATAGGTAGGATTGAAGAAAAGGCAAGCCCTTTTTCTGAGAAGCACGTTGTGCACGTAAACTCGACCTACTATGGCGGCGGCGTGGCAGAGATACTTAAGAGCCTTGTTGTCCTGATGAATGACATAGGTGTGGAAACGGGCTGGCGCATGCTGAGGGGAAATCCTGAGTTCTTTGAGGTTACGAAAAGGTTCCATAACGGGCTTCAGGGCGAGAAGATTTACCTTTCTGAAAGGAAAAAGGAAATCTACGTCGGGGAGAGCAAGCTGAACTCCCTCTTCATGCACATACAGAGGCACGATTTTGCTGTTATCCACGACCCGCAGCCTTTGCCGCTGATTAACTATTACAAGAAAAAAGGACCTTGGATATGGCGCTGCCACATTGACATCACTAATCCGAATAGGAAAATCTGGAATTACCTTACGCAGTTCATAGTGAAGTATGACGCAATGATAGTTTCTGAGTACAGGTACAAGAAAAAGCTTCCCATTCCCCAGCACGTGATAGCCCCGTCAATAGACCCGCTTGACCCGAAAAACATGGATATGCGAGACAGCGATGTTGCGAAATACCTTAGAATAGGAGGGATTGACCTTGACAAGCCGCTCATAACGCAGGTATCAAGGTTTGACAAGTGGAAAGACCCTCTCGGTGTGATTGAGGTTTTCAACCGCGTCAGGGAGAAGGTGGACTGCAAGCTCCTTCTGCTTGGGAACTTTGCGCCTGATGACCCTGAAGGGCAGGGAATGTACGACGAGATAATGGCAAGGAAAGGTGACAACAAGGACATACTGGTGATAAACCAGACGAACAGGAGGCTTGTCAACGCTGTCCAGCGCGCTTCTGCTGTTGTGATTCAGAAATCAATAAAGGAAGGTTTCGGATTGACAGTCAGCGAAGCCTTGTGGAAGGGAACTCCTGTTGTTGGCAGCATGGCAGGAGGAATACCCCTGCAGATAAGGGATGGTGTCGACGGGTATCTTACCAGTAACAAGAACGAGTGCGCCAAAAGGGTGATAGAGCTGCTTAATAACCGCACCCTCGCAAAAAAGATGGGGGAATCAGGGAAAGAATGGGTTAGGAAGAACTTCCTTACAACAAGGCACATGGAAGATTACCTTGACTTGTTCGCAAGCCTTTCAAAAAAGTGATCAGTCTGAAGCAAAAAGGTTCCCTGCTTCTTTTCCCGTATCGAAAATTTTCATTCTAGCGCCTGCATCAAGCCATGCATGCGCATAGCTGACAGCTGCAAACGCAGTTACGTAATCGCCCTTATCGCGGAAGTGCTTAGCATCCGCAAGGTAGTTCTTCGCCATGCTGAGAAAATCCTCCGCTATCCTGTAAAGCTGGGAGCTCTTCTTTGGAAGTATTTTCACGACAGAAATCGCCTT
>JAFGRH010000079.1 GCA_016935265.1 Candidatus Woesearchaeota archaeon
CCAACCTTACCGGCGTCATAATAAATATCCGCGCCGCTCTGCTCCCAAAGACCACTAACACCACTCAAACAAATACCGCCGCTAAGAGCAGTGCAAACATCACCACTAACCTGAAGACCATCCGGGTCATCAACAGTAACAGCAACGCCATCAGCACCAACACCCATACTCGTAATAACATTAGCATACAAAGTACTATGAGAAGGCAAACCATCATTCCAATTATCACCCAAAACAAAAACAGCAGACAGCAACAAGAAGAACGCAAGAATAAAAACCGTCTTGGCTTTCTTGTTCATTTTTCATCGCCTTTGAGGTTAGTTTATTTCGCAGCATATGCTGATTGGGAATTTGCCGCACGCTCCAACGTGGGCATTCGTAACACCTGAAATTGAGGCTATGCAGAGCTTGTCTGCCGTGCAGCCTCCAAGGACGTAGTCGCAGGATATTGTTCCGGGGCTTGCTGAGATGCAGGCGTCTACGCCGTAGTTTGACTCGTCTTCCTGCTCAACGTGCGCGTTTGTGTTGCTTGAGAGGTGCAGGAATGTTTCTTCAGAGCAAGAAGTTCCTAAATTAGCTGAGCTGGAGTAGCAGCATACGTGGTAAATGTAGTTTGACTCTGTTGGGATTTCCGCGTGCCCGCCGTCAGGATGGGAGATGTGCAACACGACTGCGTCAGAGCATGTGTCTGTTGTTGAATCGATAACTTCGCAAACAGTGCTTGAAACGCATCCCCCGCCGCTTTCTTTAGGGTCTCTTATGCCGTCGCATCCAAGGTCATCAGGATAGTCAGCGCACCCGTTGCCGTCGTTGTCAATGCCGTCGCTGCACTCGATGATTTCCGTATTTGCCTCTATGCGGCCTACAAACTCGTGGTCAGCGCCACCTCCCAAAGCGTATGTTATTTCGACATCAGTGACGTACTTAGTTGTCCCTATGCTACAGGACCCGATAACGAAAGTTGCCTGCTCTCCCTTGTTCAGTTCGGTCTCTACAGGATTTCCGGCACAACCATCTACATCGATGTCCCTTATGATAATACTGTGCCCTAAGGTATTGGTAATGACTAATGTAACTTCATCGCTTCTTACAACAAAATCATTGCATTCCAGGCCCGAAGGGAGGTCGCATACCTCCGGAAGCATGACTTCTGGCTCAATAACGTCAAAATATGTAATAGCACCTATTACGAGAATGACTGCAAGCACTGCCCACACATAAGTGGACATAAACTCTATCGACATCTGGGCGTTCTTCACGCTAATTTTCCCTCTTTTTTTCCCGCATATTCTTATTAGTTCCCTGTTAGCCTTTTTTATATATAAACTTATGGCTTTATAATACGTGCGGCTTCTTCTTTTTAGCCACTATGAAGGCTATAATAATCAAGGCTACTGCGCCGCCAATAGCCCCATACTTCACTGAGTCGCTAAGACCCTCTTCTTCATAATCGTAAGTTGCTCCTTCTGTTACCTGCTCCTGCTCTGACGTGCTTTCAGCATCACCCTCAGTTACTATTACAGTAGCTTCGGCAGACTGCTGGAACTCTTCACCGTAAATTGATTCGTAAGTTAGTAAGAGGGTTACGTTATGCTCGCCCTGCTGGGCTGTGAAGGGGATTTTTGCGAGCTGGTGCCCGAGGTCGTCAAGGGTTTCGAAGTAAGCTTCCTCCACTGACAGCCCTTCTGCCTTAAGCTTAAGGTTCTTGAACTGATAATTAGTCGGATTGTTTATCAGAACCGCAAGCTCATTTTCGCCAGGCCCGAAATCTGTATCAGTAAGGCTCAGCTTAGGCTTGCCGACATCTATGGTGATATTATCAACTATGCTGTAAGTTTGAATGATGCTTCTCACAACAACCCTTGCATCAGCTTTTACTGTTTGCTTGCCTGTTCCCTCAGCTCTCACAGTTATGTTAAAAATTTTCTCGTCGCCCGTTTCAAAAACCCCGATTAGTTCGTAAACGTTTTTTTCTTTCTCTTCAATGCCGCTGCTTCTTATGCCAAAAAGCCCATCAGAGAGCGTGATTTTTAGGGATGTTACTGTAAGGTTTTCTGAGTCTGTTGAAATATTATAGGATAATAAAGCCTCTTCACCTATGCTGAGATTTTTGGTGATGTTTGAGATGATGGTGAGGGGGTAATCAAGGACTGTTATGGTTTCTGCGCCGGCAATCGACTTCTTGGCGCCCCTTACGTAGTAATCGACATTTGTCGCTGATGAGGCGCTTCCTGGCGAGTTTGCCTGAAGGAGGGCGTAACAAAACTTCCGCTGTGCTGGGTCGATGTCTCCCTTCCACTCCAAAACACCGTGATTTAGCTCGCAGTCAGAGCCGGAAAGGAGAAAGACATCTATTATTTCGCTAAATTCCTGTTCAAGCACCACATTTTCAGCCTTCACAGTGCCCTCATTTTTTATGATCAGCGAAAAATTTGACTTTTCGTTGACCAGAAGCTCCTTAGGGGATATGGTGTGGTTCATTGAAACCTCGGTTATGGCTGCGCTTATGGTTAAGCTTGCTGTATAGACCTCCCTGCTTGGAAGCGAGTAGTTATAGTGGCTGAAACTCATGCCTTCCACGCATGCATAATAGTAGCTGTTGGATGTGCAGCTCTGGTTTTCTACAACAAGAGAGGCAGAAGGCAGGCGAAGGATAACTTTGGCCTCTTCAATAAGAATTGTTGCTGTGAATTCTTCCCCTTCGCTTGTTTCGTAGGTGCCGCCGGTATAAACAGCGCCAGAGAATACCTGGTCCTCGTATATGTCAGCGTATGCTAAAGGAATTATCAGTAGCAACAGGCCTAACAATATTATTTTCATATAACCGTCCAGAAACTTTTTGGTTTAAAAACTTATGCACTATCCTGTGCTTCCGAAGCCGCCCCTGCTCTTGCCCATTGAGTTTTTCTCTTCCCAGCCGAACTTCTCTACTTTGACAAATACGCCCTGCGCTATCCTTTCTCCCTTTTCAACAACAACTTCCTTGTCGGTATTGTTGAACACCTGCACTTTTATCTCGTCTTCATCCCCGCAGTAGTCCTGGTCTATTATTCCTATCCCGTGCGGCTTAATCAGGCCTTTCTTGCGCGGCGTGGAACTTCTCAGCGCCACCAAAAGCATGTAGCCTGGTGGCGTCTCTACTATTATGTTTCCAGGAAGCAGGGCTATTTCCCTTGGCTTTATCCGCGCTTCTTCCCTGCAGCAAATGTCAAAACCCACTGAGCCTTTTGTATGGTACTCTGGAAGGGGAAGCGTCTTGTCAATCCTCTTTATTTTTACTTTCATTCGAGAGCCCTCTTTATTTCGTTTATGCTCCTTGCGATTACAAAAAGCTCTTCCTTTTCGTCGAAAAATACTACTGTTGGAACGGCTGTTATTCCGTACTTCTGGGCTTCTTTCGCTCCTTCAGGGGATGCTGCGTTTATGTGCTCGCCTTCAATCTCAACGCCTTCCATGAACTCCTTCACCATTGGGCATGCGTGGCAGGTTGGTGTTGTGAACATCTTGTAGCTTTTTATCATCAAATCACCTCTTCCCGAGTTTTTTGATTTCTTTTTCAAAGGATTCAAGGTCGAAATCCCTGTAGACTGAAGCGAACCTTATGTAAGCGACCTTGTCGAGGCTTTTCAGCTTTCTCATGACGATGGCTCCGACTTCCCTGCTGCTTATCTCCTTTTTTTCCTTCTTTATCAGCTCCTGCTCTATCTGGTTTGCTATCTCTTCAATTTTTTCCTGCGGTATGGGGCGCTTCTCGCAGGCTTTTGTAATTCCCTTGGCGACTTTCTCCCTGCTGAACTGCTCCCTCCTGCCGTCCTTTTTGACGATAAAGAACTCAAATGCCTCCGGCGTCTCGTAAGTAGTAAAGCGGTTCTTGCATTTGAGGCATTCCCTCCTCCGCCTTATGCTCCTCTCAAGGTCTCTCTTGTCTACTACCCTGCTTTCCTCGCTGTCGCAGTAAAGGCATTTCATTTTAGTAGGATGGTTTTTGCTCAGGATTGTCCCTGTTGGCTAATCTTGCAAGCGCATAAAGAAGGCCGGATATTCTGTTGGAGTATTTGAGCAGGTTTCTGCTTACTTTCCTCTCCTCTGACAGCCTGACAAGATTTCTTTCCGCTCTCCTTGCTATTGAGCGCGAATAGTCAAGCAGCGAGGAGAGCTTTGTCCCTCCAGGGATTACGAAGCATTTCGGAATTGTGATTTTTGACTCAACTTCCCCAAGAAGGGACTCTATTCTTTCGATGTGCTCTTTTTTTATTGAAGGGTGGCTTTTGTCGCCGTCAGAAGCTATCTCAGCGCAGACTGTGAAGATGTCGTTCTGCACTTCCTTAACATAATTTTTTGTTTCTCCTGCCTCATCAAAAGCGCGCACTAGTCCGAGAAGGGAATTCAGCTCATCAAACGAGCCAAGAACCTCTATCACGAGCAAGCTTTTTCCTGCTGTTGCTCCGTCGCAAAGGCAGGTTTTCCTGTTATCTCCAAAAAAGGTGCAAAGCTCCATCTTAAACGTCGCACTGGCTGTAACCGCATTCCTTGTCAATGCAGGTATTGCAGCCTCCCTCCATTTTAAGAGTCATCTTTCCGCATGAAGGGCATTTGCTTAGCTTTCCAGAGTCTGTATCTATCTGAGGGGTTTCCTCTTTTTCGGCCTGCTTTTTCTCCCCGTTTTCTGCAACCTCGGAAAGCCTGCTTCCGAGAAGCCCCTTCTTAACAGAAGAGTAAACAGTGACAAGTTTCCCGTTAGGCATGGCTATTACATCATCTCCCTTAAGGAACTGCTCTGTTCCCTTGTTTTCGAGCCTGAATGTTTTTTCCTTGAACTCCTGGAACTCTGTCTTTTTCCCGTCAATGCTGAGGATGGGGTAACGGGACCCGTCCCTGTAAATTGTTATGCCCTTGAGCTTGTTCTTCCAAGCTTTTATGTAGACATTAGATATAAGCTCAGGGTCTATGTCCTCAGGAAGGTTTACTGTGGATGATATGCTGTGGTCTATGTAGCGCTGGCATATTCCTTGTATTATGACCCTCTTTTCAGGGTCTATGAAGTGTGATGTCCTGAAAAAGTGAGTGGGGAGGACTTCCTTTAGTTCCCCTGAGTCCCTGCTTTTCTGGGCTTCCTCCTCCAAGCCGTGTTGTTTTATGTATGCATCAACAGTTGAGTGGAAAACCTTGAAGCGCTTTCCCTCAAATGACTCTGAGCGCCGGGTGTAGTAAAGGGCAAATATTGGCTCTATGCCCCCGCTTACCCCGATGAAGTTCCTGTCTCCAAGCTGGTAGCTTAAGGCTATGTTTGAGATTGTTCCTGTCGGCGCTATTGAAAGCAGGGCTATGTTTCTGAGCCCCTTCTGCCTTATCAGCTCCCGCGTCTCCTCATCGAGAGACTCGTTGAAGAATTTTCCCTTGCTGTATGAGCTGTAGTCGAAAACTGGCGAGCTTCCCTTCTCTTCTGCAAGAATGGCTGAAGCTTTGTAGGCGTTGTTTGCAATCAGGCTCATTACCTTTTCCATAATCTTAACGCCTTCTTCGCTGTCATAGCCAAGCCCGAGCTGGTTTAGCATGTCTGCTATGCCCATTATTCCCAAGCCGAGGCGCCTTGTAAGGGATGCTGCTGTCCTTTGCTTTTCAAGAGCGTTTAGTGTCTCGTTCCATGTAACCACGTTGTCAAGGAACCTTATCGCGCAGGAAACTGCTTTTTCAAGGGTTCCCCAGTCAATCTCTGCATTCTCAGTGTATCCGTTTATTACAAACCTTGAAAGGTTCAGCGAGCCTAGGTTGCACGCTCCGCCATCCTCTAAAGGAACTTCGCCGCAGGGGTTTGTGCTGGCTATCGGCCTTCCGACATAGTTAGAAGGTGAGTAGTTGCTCATTGTCGTCCAGAAGACAAGGCCAGGCTCTGCTGTCTTGTAGTTTCCTGCAACGAACTTGTTCCACAAATCTCTTGCTTTTATGAGCTTCTTTATCTCTCCTGTCTGGGGGGAGTTGAAGTAAAGCACAAAGTCGCCGCTTCTTTTGATTGCAAAGTCCTTTTCAAGCGTCGAGATAATAAGGTCTGCGAACATGTCCCTCTTTGAGTTGTCGTCAAGCTCTGCTTCTGAGACCGTTCTTGCTCCCTGCTCTGCAAGGAATGCGTTTAGCTGGGAGATTGTGCTGAAAGCGCCTAACATTTTGTAGCGGTCTATTGGCTTTGAGGGTATGCCGTAGGAGAAGTTTATGCTCCCGCCCTGCATCACGCCGTGTGTTGAAAGAGACTTGTCCTTTTCGTAGACTATTATCTTGTCTCCGTGCTGGTTTTGCTCCTCAACCGCCTGCAGGAACTCATCAGAGACCTTGAGGCTGATGTTGGCGAACCTTACCTGCGTGTTTTCCCTCACCCTTCTCTGTATCTCCCTGAGCTGCGAGTCAGTGAAATTATTGGAAACCTTGCACTGCTCAACTATTTGGTTGGTAACCCAGTTCGGGATTTTCTTTACGTTTATGAAGGCAGGGCTGTCTGGGTGCTTCACGTCTATTGTGAGCATCAGAGCTCCTCTTCTTCCTGACTGGCCGATAAGGCCTGTTGTCAGGGAGTAAAGCTCCATAAATGAGACGCTGCCTGTTGAGTGGTCTGCAGCATTGTGGACAATTGCGTCCCTTGGCCTTAGGACCGATATGTCTATTCCTATCCCGCCGCCAAATGAGTATGTTCGCGCGCACTCGTAAGCCGCCTTGTACATCGCTTCAAGGTTGTCATCCTCAATTACGGTTACGAAGCAGTTTGCAAGCGTCTTTAGCCTGTAAAGGTCGCCTGCGCCCGCTATTACCCTTCCGCCTGGAAGGAACTGCCCTTTGTAGAGGAGGTGGTAGAAGTTTTCTGCCCACTCCTTCTGCTTCTCAGCAGGCTCGACTGCCGACATGAAAGCTGCCATCCTTGCGAAAGTGTCCTCCGGCCTTTTTTCGATAAGCTCATTCTGGAGGTTCTTCAGGAAGTATTTCCTCTGGTAGATGGTAATCGCCATTTCATTCTCATCAAGGTAATTCTTGTGGACAGGGATCTTGCCCTGCTTCTGCTGGCCCCTTAGATAGAAAAGGAGCTCCTTGTAGGATTCGAGCCGGTCGTAGCCGATAAGGGAAGCAATTTTGCTCTTATGGGCAAACATGTGCAATAGGTCTGACTTTTCCTTGTCTGTTCCGCGGTCAGACTCAAGCGCTGCCTGCCTGAGCTCTGCCCTTTTTGCCCTGTACAGTATGTAAGCCTTTGCTGTCTTTGCGTGCCCTTCCTTTATCAGGACTTTCTCAACAAGGTCCTGCATTTCTTCCACAGTTGGGAAGCGCTTTCCTGTGCTTATGATTTCCTCAACAACAAGGTCAGAGAGCCTTCTTGCCTCATCAAGGTCCTTTCCGCCAACAGAAGAAGCTGCCTTGAATATGGCATTTGTTATCTTGTTCTGGTCAAAGTCAGCAAGCCTGCCATCGCGCTTTACGATTTTCTCTATCTTTTTGACGCCACTCAGCTGGCTACTGCCCTTTTCAAGCAAATTTACCACCTCTGCGTTAATACAACCTGTTGTGCCCGAGCTCTCCCAGAACCCAAGATATTGTGGTTTTTCAATATGCCGATTTATTTAAAGTTTGTGGTAGTTTAAGCTATAGTATAGAAAGGGTTGGATGGGAAATGGAGGTTATTAGGGTTACAAGAACTCTTCCATTATCTTCTCTTTATCCACTTCGAGGCTTTTCTTTGTTAGCGGTCCTTCGCTGAGTTCGCTTACCTGCTCTTCGTATGATGGCTTTTCTTCTTTGTAGAGAACTCCCAAAGGCAGCTTTTCCATCTCAAGAGCTTTCTGCAGTGCTGCCACCTTGTCTGCAGGGTTATGGTTCTCTAGCTTGTACGTGTGTTCCATGTACCACTGGAAGTTGTTTACCTTGTTGAATGAGACGCAGGGCTGGAGTATGTCAAGCAATGCAAATCCGTTGTGCTTTATCGCCTGCATTATCAGCTCTGTTGTTAGCTGTATGTTCCCTGCGAATGTCCTCGCAACAAAAGTTGCGCCTGCGGCTATTGCCATTGCCATCGGGTTTATGGGCTCGTCTATCGCCCCTTCCGGCGTTGACTTGCTTTTTGTGCCTTTTGCGCTTGTCGGAGAAGTCTGGCCTGTTGTTAATCCGTAAACCCTGTTGTCGTGGACAAGGTAAGTTACGTTATGGTTTCCGCGGGCAGCATTAATCATGTGGCTTAGCCCTTCGCCGTAAGCATCACCGTCTCCTGAGACTGCAATGACGTTCAGCTCGTTGTTTGCGAGCTTTATGCCCTCTGCCACAGGAACGGGCCTTCCGTGCAGTCCCTCGAAGCCGTTTGTCCTGAGGTAGTTTACCTCATGACCATGGCACCCTATTCCGTATGCGATAATAACCTGGTCAGGGGCAATGTTAAGGTTCACCAAAGCCTGCTTCAGGGCCATGAATATGCTGTGGTTCCCGCATCCGGGGCACCATGTAACTTCTTCTTTTGTGTTGAATTCTTCAGGATTCATTTTTTGAGCACCTTCCTGACTTTCTCTGCTATTTCTTCTGGGTAGAAGGGCCTGCCGTCGTATTTAAGGAACCTTTTTGTTATGTTCTTGCCTGTTTTCTCCCTTACCAGCCCTGCAAACTGGCCTGTGAAGTTGTTCTCTACTGAGATAACTTTTTTTGCCTTGCTGAGGGCTTCCTTGACTGATTTGTCAGGGAAGGGTGAAACGTAGATTAGGTGAAGGAAATTAACTTTTATTCCTTCCTTCTCAAGGATTTTTATTGCGTCAAGGATCGCTCCTTTCACGCTTCCGAATCCTGTAAGAGTCAATTCCGCATCTTCAGGACCGTAAAGCTTTGGCGCTGGAAGCTCTTTTGCAAGCATATCGAGCTTCTTCATTCTTTTCTGCATCATTTTGTTCCTGTTTTCTATTTCCTCGCAGGAATAGCCATACTCGTTGTGCTCGTCGCTGTTTGCAACCACTATTGCGCCCTTTGCTCCTGGAAGAAGCCTTGGTGATATGCCTGTCTTCGTCAGCTTGTACCTTTTGTAGTCTGTTGCGCTGTCAATTAGCTCGCCCCTTTCTATCTTAAGCGAGTGGTCAAACTTTTCTGCTGTCTTGTGGCTCTCCGCAAGGTGCTTGTCGCTCATTATGATTATTGGAGTCTGGTATTTTTCAGCAAGGTTGTGAGCGTAAGCTGCGCAGTAGTATGCTTCCTCAACATCGCCTGGCGTCATGACAACGCGCGGGAAGTCATCCTGATGGGCATGCATCACAAACCTAAGGTCGCCCTGCCCGCTCCATGTCGGCATGCCTGTTGCAGGACCTGGCCTTTGCACTTCAACTATGACCAGCGGCGTCTCGGTCATTGCGGCTAAGCCGTAGCCCTCAACCATTAGCGCGAAGCCGCCTCCTGAAGTTGCGGTCATTGTTCTAGCTCCGGCGTGAGCTGCGCCTATTGCTGTATTGATAACAGAGATTTCATCTTCAGCGTGCCTTACCGCAATGCCGTATTTTTTCGCGTTCTCTGCGAGGTAGTGGAGTATTGACGAGGCAGGAGTCATCGGGTATGCTACGAAGCATTTGCAGCCGGATGCTACTGCTCCTGCGCCTATTGCCTCGTTTCCAGTCAGCAGGTATTTTCTATTGTCGCTGATTTTTTTTGCGATTACAAAGAAGGGCTCCTTGAAGTTTTCCCTTACGTAGTTATACCCTGCGTTTGCTGCGTTCATGTTCATCTTAACTATCTCTTCGCCCTTCCTTCCGAACATGTCCCTTATAACGCCCTCAAGTATTCCGAGGTCATAGTCAAGCAGAGCCATCGAGGCGCCAAGAGCAACATTGTTCGCCATGAGCTCCTTTCCGCCGCTTTCTTTGGCCAGCCTAGTGAGGGGGATTGGGTATGGCTTGCCGGCAGTTACTTCTGCCTGCATTTTCTCGTTGTCGTAAATGACAGCAGAGTTTTCGAGCATCTCAGGCTTGTGCAGGTCAACTGTTTCCTTGTTAAGGGCAACGAGAATGTGCACAGACCTGCTCTGCGAGTTAATCGCTTCTGAAGAGATTCTGCACTGGTAGGTGTTGTGGCCGCCCCTTATCAGGGAGGGGTATTCTATGTAGTCAAATACGTGGTAGCCGCCCCTCGAGAAGGCTTTCGAGAAGATAAGCCCCGTGGTCATTATGCCAAGGCCTGCAGGACCTGCTATTTTCCATGTGAAATCAGTCATTATGCTCACTTTTGGGCTACTCTATTATATATTTTTTGGAGCAGGAGCGCGTCCTCCTCTATGTTGGGGCTTTCACTTATCGCAACGCCCTTTATTTTGAAGTCCCTGAAAGCCCTGACAAGCTCTTCGTAGTTGAAGTCTGATTCTTCCAGTACGAGGTGGTTCCGCTCTCCTTTCGGCCCGTAATTTATGCCTGAGAAGTGTATGTGCATGTTTGCAAGCCCTTGCTTTCCGAGGGCTTTCTCAACTTCCTCCAGTATGCCGCAGAATTCATCGTAAGTGTTGTTCTTTCCTTCCAGAGCATGCATATGCGCGAAGTCAACGCAGGGCATTACCCTATCAAGCTCGCTGCTGAGCTTCAGTATCTCGCTTAGCCTGCCGAACTGCGTCTTCTTTCCCATTGTCTCGGGCCTCATCCAGATGTCAATGCCCTGCTGCTCCAAAGCACCCATTACGAGGCTGAGCTGCTTTTTCACGTTCTTGTAAGCATCTTCCTTGTCCATTCCAAGATAAAAGGCGGAATGGAAACAGACGCTCCATGCGCCGCAGGCAGATGCTATCTGAGCTGATTTAAGAAGGCGCGCCCTGCTCGCCTCAAGAACTTTCATTTTCTCTGCGTTCAGGTTTACAAAATAAGGTGCGTGGCAAGTTAGAACTACTTTGCTTTTTTCTGCGGCAGAGGCTATTATAGGCGCTGCCTTTTCTGATATGTTGACGCTCTGCACAAACTCAAGCTCCATTGCGCCGAGCCCGAGCCTCTTGACAGAATCTATGCCCTTGCCTGTGCCCTCCCCTTTCGCACCTATGGGAATTCCTGCTGTGCCAAAGAGGAGATCATCCATTTTCGTCTATCTTTATGGCGCCAACAGGGCATCCGGCTGAAGCTTCTTTTGCCTTCCCAAGCTCAGCGTCGCTTATTTCCTCTTTTTTCGCTGCTGCCTTGCCTTCTGCAGTCATCTCAAAAAGGTCAGGAGCAACAGCAGCGCAAGCGCCGCACCCGATGCACTTTTCCTTGTCATGCTGTAATTTTGCCATAACTGGTGAAATAGGCAGCAGTTATTTAAAGATTTCTCAGGAATGTTTTTTACGGGTAAAATATTATTTTAGGTGGAAGTCAACTTCAGGGTTCTGGTTTGAGGTTATAATAAGATAGTTGCTGCCGTCAGCGCTGACTATTCCTACGTTTTCAATGTTCTGCCCCAAAAAGGGCGTTAAAGTCCGGAACGCTACTGTTTTGTTTCCTGGAAGGAAGAAGGGTGTTGTTTCTTTAACATCAGGGGTATTTGTAAGATTTTTTGAACTTCCTGATTTTATGTCATAAATGAAAACATCCCCATCGTGAACATACGTAAAGGCTTCTTTTCCTGCTGCAGAAGATGGGAACTCGCCCGGCAACTTAAAGAGCGTCTGCCTTGTTTCAGGGTGAAGGGCAGTTATTTCCAGCCCCTTTAGCAAATCTCCCTCCCACTTTATGGATTCAAAAAGCAATATGTCTTCTGCGGGCCAGATTATTCTGAAGATGTCCTCGTCTATTTGGTCTGGAAGGTTTAAGCTGTTGCTGCTGTAGACGAGCTTTTGGCTTTTAAAATCAAAAGATGCTGTGTAAAGCTCGTTTTTTTCTCCGCGCTTAAGGAAAGCGAGGTTTTTGCTGTCAGGGCTCCATGCGAAAAACAAAGGGGTGCCCCTGCTTACAACAGGGCCCTGGTAAAGGCTTTCGCCCAGTGCTTCCAAAACTGAAATGCGAAGGTCAGGGTCATTTGTTTCATTGCTTTCGTTTGAATAAAATGCTATGTGGCTGCTGTCAGGGCTCCACAGAGGCCTGCTCGCCTCAATATCTTTGCTTACGTCAATCACCATGTTTTCGCTTCTTAAGTCTATCCTGTAAAACACAGACCCATGGGAAAGTCCAGGATAGTCTTTTTCTGCAATAACCCTTAAACCGTCAGGGCTCCAGAGCGCGCGGGTGTATTTTCCCCCTAAAATAATACTTTGCTCACCGCTGTGAAGGTCTGCAAGTGTTATCCCTTTATCTGTTGCAAAAACGACTTTGTCACCGAGCGGGGAAACGCTGAAGGACATGTTTTTTGCGTCAGCTGAATATTCAAGGTTTCCTTCAAGGTCTGTGGCTATTAGCCGGTAATCGTAATGGGAGAGGAAAGGGCTCTGCTCATCATTTGGCTCTGACTGCATAAAAACAAGGTGCTGGCCGACAGGTATGAGGGGCTGGTTGACTATTGGTATTTGCCTGTTCTTGTAAGAAACGACGCCTGCTGCTATTGTTGCAGCAAGCAAAACAGAGACTATTCCGGTTGCAAACTTTGCTTTTTTTGAGGAGAACTTGTCCTTAAGCTGTTCTTTTATCATAGGCTCTGTAAAGTAATCGCCAAACTTCTCCCTCTCTGCAGAGAAGTTTTCGATAATGGCGCTTAACTTTTGCCTGTCTTCTGCATAGCCTTTGCGGAGTATTTCCTCAAGGTGGCTTATTGCCTTATCGAAGTGGAACTTCTGGGCTGCCCTGTTCTCCTCTGCATTTTCTATGTTTGCTGCAGCGTCCCGCGAACGGTATCCGATAAGTTCTAAGTGCCGCTGGACTGCTGCGAATTCGTAACGCCTGAAGAAATTCTCTTTCTCCTTTTTCGTTATTTTTCTGTGCTCCTGCTTCGATGTTTCTTTCAGGTAAATTTCTATTGCCTTTTTCTTTTGTACAGGGGAAAGGTAGTCGTACTGGAACTCAAGAAGGTTTACAAGATCGAGCTGGGCAGGCAGGAGCCTAGGCCTTTCGAAGTCTATGGCGGTTAATGCTCCTGAATCTATCCAGTTCTTCAGGTTGGCGTCCTTGTATAAGGTAAGTTCTGCTCCACCGAGAGCAGAATTTATTATTTCACCCAATCCAGCCACTGTGCCATTAAATTCGCTGCTGAATCTTATCCCTGACTTCTCCTCAGTCTGCTCGATAAAAATTTCCTTAAGGCGGTCAGCGTAGTAGTCGCTTTTAACAACTTCATCAAGCTCAATAACGCCCCTGTTCCAGAGTCTTTTTCCTGCTGCCTGTATTCTGGCAAGCTGCCTCGCCGCTTTGTAAAAGTCATCCGGCCTGTGCTGGTTTTTCTTTACTTTCTCAAAGAGGGTTTGGCCATCTGCAGTTTCAAGCACAAGGTGGTGCAAGCCGTTATTTTTGAAGGAGTAGACAGGATTTGCTATCAGGTCTCCAAGCTCCCTCCTGAGATGGAGCATTGTTAGCTCTTCTCTTGTTAGCTCTGCTCCATCGCTGCTGCGCTTGAATATCAAGTCTCCGGCTACGTCAAACCCGCTGCTGCTCGGAATCAGCACTTCATTCCTGCTCTCGCCGACGGGCTCAAACTTTATGCTTGGGTCCTGTGAAACAAGAAGGCCGTAAGCCATTAATTCCTGGTTTGCCCTTATTAAATGCCACTCCTTGCTTCCTGCTGCCCTTAGGAATCTCGAGTACGCAAGGTGCGGCAGCCTGGAATACGGGTTTTCCTTTATCGCGTTCCTGAAATGCTCGTCCGCCTCACTGAGCCTGCCGCTGAAGAAAGCTCTTGCCCCCTTTCTTATGCTTCCGCTTCCTTTCGTGAATGCGTTTTCAGGCTTTGGAAGCATCCAGTCTCCTATTCCTGAATAATTTTTCTCTGAAGAAATTGCCCTCATCGCTGATATGTAGCGCTTTGAAGCTTGCATTTCTTCCTGCTTTGCCTCGCCGAGCATTATTTGCAAAGCGGCGTCTTTCTCTTTTGAGTGGGGAAGCTGGGTAAGCTCTCCAAGTGCTTTTTTTGTCCTCTCGTTCTTTCCAAATGCGTTGAAAATGTCATATTTAGAAAGGTTGATAAGTGTTTTTAGGGCATGGTGATGAAGCACCCTTCCAAGCAGGCTCAGGCCTGAATATGAAATACCTGTGGTTAAAGCCCAGCCGTATATTATCGGGTATATTGGGGCTGAAAAGTTCATCTCACTTAGGGGAAGGCCTGAGAAGGCGCTGCCTGTTGCCACTGCGATATAAGCGGTTCCTAAAGCTATAGAAACAATGCCCTGCTTCTCAAAAATAAGATTGTAGTATTCCGGCAGGCTTTTTTCGTACTGACCGAAGCTTTCTTTGACCTTGCGGTTTGCTGACCAGGAAACAGGAACTGAAAAGCCTGCTGCAGCAGACACTATCATTTCTTCAATTCCGCTGTCAGGGAAGACTCCGGAAGCTGCTGCCCCGGCTACGCCACCGAAAATGGGCCAAAAGCTCATCTTGTTGTTTTTGCCTTCTTCATCAAAAGAAGCAGGAACGTCTGCCAGCGCTATTATCTCATCAAGACCTTTCACATCCCCCATTCAGGGTGGGTATACGCTGATGCTTTTATTTTTAATCAACCATTCTCAAAACCTTTAAATACAGCTATTTCAAGTATTGAAGTATGGGAAAAAGAGGCATGATGGCTATTGTGAAGCTGACTTTGGCTGCTGTGGCATCTCTTTTGCTGCTTTACATATTTACCAAGATTGTCTGCACATCCCTGCCTAACTTTCCCTGTCCGGTGTGAACTAATGAAGCCCAAGAAAGCAGACTTAAAAGTGGTGACTGCAATTATCGCAGCCATCCTAGTTGGCATCATAATTCTAATTCTCATTTTTGGCAAGATGGGGCCCACGCTCACAGATGTTGCAGAGAGGCAGGCGTGCGCCAATGATATTGCGATAAAATCCCACACAACAATCTTTACAGAGAGCCCTTACAAGTACATAAACTGCCATACCCACTTCATTGATGTAAGTACAGACGGAATTGTTAAAGATGGGAAAAAAATAAACGAGCAGCAGGTCAATCCAGATGATATAAAGCGCCTCTTTGCCAATGAGATGTACGACTGTTGGTATCAGTTTGGAGCAGGACAGAACAGCCCTTTCGGGGGACAAACTGCCATAAGCTGCATCATCTGCTCGCAGATTGAAATAGACGACTTCGCTGATGAGGGTGAACTTAGCATACCTAACGGAGAATTATATGACTTTGACGAGTGGATAAGGAACCACAGGGTTGGGAGTTACGCTGTTTCAGCGTCTGACTCAAGGGAGTTCTACTACGACTACTTTGGAAGGAATAAAGACCCGCAGATGCCCTATTATGAAAGACTTCAGCAGTCTGCAAGCGTGAACGATTACGCGGATCCGAGGGACATTCACATAGAGACAGGAAATACTTACATTATTGGAGTGATAGGCCTGCCTCTTAGTTACAATATGGTTCCATTCTACACAAAAATAGAGTACATGGGCAATGAGATAGAGCGCTGCTGGCACCTTTACTAAAATGGACAAGAAAGGAACACAGATAATGGCGGGGATGCTTACAAAGCTTGTTGCAGCCCTTCTTGTTCTCGCGATAATTCTTTACATTTCAACTGGGTTTCTTCAGGAGAGCGAGGAGACAAACTACGTTGAAGCCTGCAAGGACAGTGTTAAGCAGAACGCTTACTCAAGGGCTGCGGGGCTTAACTGGGCTACTTCCATAAAGTGCCCTACAAAGGACGTTATGATAACTGAAAAGGATAGCGAGGCTATTAAAAAAGAGGTGGCTGATTACATGTATGAGTGCTGGGACATATACGGAAAAGGGAAGTATGATCTTTTTCCGACTGAGAGAGCGAATGTTGACACGTACTGCGTCATATGCAGCAGGCTGGAATTCAAATATGACAATGAAGTAACTGGCTTCTGGAGATACCTTAATGATTACAACGCGCCAAGGCAGACGCACAGCTATTACACTGACTTCAAAGGGAGTAACGCAGCAAACGCAGAATATGAGGTAATGGAGGACATAGAGGCAAACACGGAAAATCCCTCAGGCAACCCAACACAGTACCTTGACAAAATAGACACAAACGTGAAATACGGCGTTATTTTCGTCTACTCAAAAGAAACAGGGCTTTGGGACCGCTGGACAGATGCAGGCATTGCTACAAGTGTGACCTTAATCGGGGTTACCACTCTTGGGGGCATTCTAACTGGCGGTGTTGGCTTGGTTGTTCTTGGCGTTGCAGGCGCAGCAGCAGGTGCTGCAGGAGGATACGCTCTTTATAATGGAGAAGACCTCCAGAGCGAGTGGCAGGCAAGCATACATCTCGTCCCTTATCATGAGGCTGCTCTTGAGGAACTACACTGCACAGAACTGCCTGTGCAACAATAAAATAGTTAAAGGGCAAATGCAAAGGTAAAGATATGAAACAAAAAGCGATGGCGTGGAATGTGCTTGGATGGATAATACTAAGCCTCCTTATACTAATAGCTGTTATAGCGGTGATAATGGTTCAGTCAGGCAAGATTGATTCGATAACGCTCGCCATAAAAGATATTTTGAGGTTCCAAAGCTAAATGGCACACGCAGTGTGGGTGATAGTATTCATTATAATAGTCGTACTGACCGTAATCATAGGAGCTGGGGTCGAAATGCCAGGAATTGCTGCTTTAAGCAGAGCGCTGGGAGGCACTATTGACCAGACAGCAAAAGACCAAGGAATAGATTTGCCGGATTTGTCTGGGGGTCCTGAACTGACAATAAAGGCTTTAGACGTTCCTACTTATGTCAATCCGCTCAGCGGCGAAGTTGAGACAAGGCACAAGCTCGAGCTCAGGTGGCATGAGGGAGAGGAAGGAGTTGTTACAGGCTACGAGATACACGTTGAGTACTCCCCTTGGTTTGTAAATGAGCACGACGCTGACTGGGTAACATTAACTCCGCAGATGCTATATCGGTATGGGGAAGCAGATGCTGAGGAATATAATACTTGCAAAATCGGAAGTGTGCTTCCTGACCGCAGAATAACACAGTGCGAATTTATGCTTTCTGTAAGAGGAGAACAGCTTGGCATTGAGGATCCTTTCGACGAACTTCCAGATAATCCAAACCAGATGGTTTACTCTGCAGGCATGTTCAGGATTACGCTTCAGATGAGAGATATTGATGGCCCAATCGAGCGCAAAACCTACTTGAGGGACTACTATTATTATGACACAGTATACCTTGAGAACTACAATGCTCGCATTCCTGGCTGCGACGGCAATAGAGCTTGCGTTGACCTTATCAACGCGGGTAACGGGGGCATCGAGGAAAATGAGGAATGCTTTGACTGTGATGTAGTTGAGTGTAAAGGAAGGCTTATTGGAGACGCGATTCATGATGCTGTTAACAATGAAGGTGGAAATCCTGCATGCAATGCTGCAAGGGAAGAGATAGCAGATATACTTAAGGAGCTGCATTTTGGCGGCGTCTCGACTTTAATAAATAGGGATGATACTTATACTCATATTACTGGTTCTGGAAATTGCAGGATAGATTTAACCGAAG
>JAFGRH010000080.1 GCA_016935265.1 Candidatus Woesearchaeota archaeon
AGGATAAGGGACAGGGCAAAGCTTCCTGAAGAAGTAAAGGAAGGGGAGTATGACGCAGAATACTACATAAACAACCAGGTGCTCCCTGCAGTAGGCAAGATATTTGAGGTTTTGGGATATGACATAGACGGGATTGTCAACAAGAAAGAGCAGAGCAAGCTGGAGAGCTTCTTCAAATGAAATTAATAGCGGACCTGCACATCCACAGCAGGCACTCAAGGGCGACGAGCAAGGAGCTGAACATTAAGAATCTTGAGAAGTATGCGAAGGTAAAGGGAATAGGTTTACTGGGCACGGGTGATTTCACGCATCCGGAGTGGATTAAGGAGATTAATTCTGAGCTTAAGGAAGATGAGAGGGGGATTCTTTACACAAAGGAAGGCTTTCCCTTTGTATGGCAGACAGAGATATCGCTGGTTTACACTCAGGGCGGAAAGGGAAGAAGGATACACTACGTTTTGCTTGCTCCTGATGGCGGGGCGGTGAAGAAGATAACTGACTACCTGCTGACAAAAGGAAGAGTTGACTACGACGGCAGGCCGATATTCGGGATAAACAGCATAGAGCTAGCTGAAAAAATGCTTGAGCTTGACGACAGGATAGAGGTTATGCCCGCGCACATATGGACCTCGTGGTTTGGCATATTCGGCTCTGCGTCAGGGTTTGACTCGATGAAGGAATGCTTTGGAAAAAAGTTTGCAAACGTCAATGCGATTGAGACGGGGATGTCTTCAGACCCTGCCATGAACTGGAGAATAAAGGAGCTGGATGATTACACCATTACATCTAACTCAGACTGCCACAGCTACTGGCCGTGGAGAATGGGAAGGGAAGCCAATGTCTTCGAGTTTGAAGAACTAAGCTATGACAACGTGCTTGCCGCGATAAGGAAGGGGAAAGGGCTTATCGAGACAATAGAGACGAGCCCTTCTTACGGAAAGTACCACTTCACAGGGCACAGGCTCTGCAAGGTATCAATGACGCCTCAGGAATCACTGAAGCACAACAACATCTGCCCGGTGTGCAAGAAAAAGCTTACAGTTGGCGTGATGCAGCGCGTTGAGGAGCTGGCAAGCCGCGAAGAGGGCTACAAGCCTGAAGGGGCTGTGCCTTTCAAGACATTGATTCCGCTGTCAGAGATAATAACTGCCGTTAATGGCGGGACGATGTACGGCAGGAAGACATGGGAGGCATATTACAAGCTTGTCAAGGGAAGGTCAGAGTATGACGTACTTCTTGAGATGGAGGAGGGCGAGATTAAGAATGCTGTCGGGGAGAAGCTTTCCGATGCGATAATGAAGAACAGGGAAGGGAAGCTGGAGATAAAGCCCGGCTACGACGGCGAGTACGGAAAGATTGTAATGGGCGAGGAAGAGGAAGAACCCAAACCGAAAAAGCAGCCTGACCTTAATGACTTCTTTTGATTAAGGCGCCTTAACGCCCGTCTGGTTTTCAAGCTCCTTCTTTATTTTCTTGTAGTTCCCGCTTATCCTGAAGATTGGGTGCTTTGAGAATGCGCACTTCTTCTCCCCAGGAAAATCGCGGCAGAGCCTCGGCCTGAACTCGTATATTTCGCAGCGCGCACCCCCTTTCTTTGGAATGAGGAATACGCAGCGGCCGTTAACCCGCTTAAGCAATTTTTCTTTGGGCTCTAGAAAGTGCTCCTCTTCGTAGCCGAGCTCCTTTATTGCAGCTATCTCCTTTTTTGACAGCTGAATGCCGAGGGTGCAGCACAGGCCGCATGAGTTGCAGTTATCCGGAATCATAAGGCAAAAATGCTAACTCTTTCTTTTAAGCTTTTCGCTGCGCTTTGAATATGAAAAAATTTTTGCGTCAGAAAGGATAACAAGGACTATGGCAAGCGCCTGCGAGAAGACGCCAAGGACCAGCCTCCTGAAAAAGTCCCTGAAGAACTCCACCGGAAAGAGCTCAACAAGGCTTGAGCCCGGCGAAAAAACCCAGCTGCCTTCCGGAAAGAAAAGAACGTGGAAGTTCGAAAAGAACGGCGCGAAATCCTTTGAAGCAAGGAACAAAAGAACGGATATCAGGATTGCGATAAAGGATGATGAGAAAAGGACTTTTTTCAGGCTTTCCATAAGGCGCCCTGACATGTAGAGGTATACTACTGATAAAGCGAAGATTGCCAGAGAGACGTAAAAGATGGTTGATAAAGAGGAAAGGAGGTCTTTCACATCAGCAAGGTGGGAAACTTCCTTCTGGGAAAAGCCTTCTGCAAGCGGCTCTTTTCCTAGGACATAAGCAAGAACGTTATTAGCCTGCTCGTTATCGAAAGACAATGCATTGAGCATGACAAAGAAGTTCGCGCTGAAGAAGATAGAGGCGAGTAAAAGGCATGCGATTATAACTGTTATTTTTTTCATGGGCATAACAAATAAAATGGCAGAGGTGCATTAATAAGCTTTCGGTGAAAAAGTTTTTATTGTGAAAGAAAGGCTGCTTCCATATGGAAAAGGGGGCTTATTTTGCGAACAGGGATTATGCTGCAGTACCCTTCAGTGATAAGAACTTCAGGAAAGTGAAGGAGAAAGAAAGCGCAGTTGTTTTCGTTGACGGGGGGAATGCAGAGATAATAGAGACGGCAACGTTCGCGCTGCAGTTCATAAGGGCTGCTGCTGTGAAGTTCTCAGGAAAGAAAAGGGAGTGGGCAAGGAGGAAGGACTTCTATGTGAAGACGAAGGCTGTTGTTGAGGGAGGAATTAGCTACCAAGCTAAAGTTGAGGCGCTTAACGGAGAACTTGTCATGGAGCTGGGGCTTAACGCTTACGACAAGAGCATTCTGTCTGGGGGGAGAAGGGCTGCCCCGTCAAAAATAGGAATGCTTGCAAGGAGGGTGATGGAGCTTTCGCTTGCAAAGGAGATTGCTGAAGAGGAGAAAAAAGTGGTAATCGCGCTTGACGGCACGCTTGAGGCAGGGTTTAATGGAGAGGAGAAGCATCTACAGGAACTTTACGATGCTGCGGAGAAGAACGGGAACTTGGTTGTTGCGCTTGCGAAGACGAACAGCGTTCTGAATACAGAAGGCGGGCTTTTCGCAGAGCTGCTTGATGAGAAAGCACCTGAGGGAGCGTGGGTTTACGCCCCTGTTGTGGAGATAAGCTCAGAGAAGCACAAGGCAGAAATGGGATTTGTGAAGATGCATGCAAGCTCGAAGCATATCTTCAGGTTTGAGATTTACAAGAAGAAGTCGAAGGATTTGGAGAAGGCTGCGAATGCTCTTACCTTTACCGCGAATGACTTAACCTTTCCGGGTTATCCATACGGATTCATAATAGCCGACAGGTTTGCAAGGGTGAGCAACCAGGAATTAGAGTATTTGAAAGCCAAGAACATGGCAGGCAAGGAGATGAAGACAGCGATAAACGCAAAGAATGCGCACGAGATTCTGGACAGTATGTGAAAGCAAAAATCTTAAATACATTTATTGTATGGGCTAGGGCATGGCAACAAAAAACAGGAAAAAGGCACTTGTTCTCTGGTTTAAGGAACTCGGAATAAAGGACGTCCCGCTCGTTGGCGGGAAGAACGCTTCACTCGGCGAGATGTACCGCGAGCTGACAAGGAAAGGAGTCAGCATACCGAACGGATTCGCCACCACTTCTGCTGCTTACAGGAAGTTCATGAAGAAAGCTGGCATAGAGAAGGAGATAAGGAAGATACTCCGCGGTCTTAATGTGAACAACTACGCCGCGCTTTCTGAGGCAGGCGGGAAGATAAGGCAGCTGATAGTAAGCTCAGATTTTCCCAAGGAAATAGAGAATGAGATAGTCAAGCACTACGAAAAGCTGTGCAAGATGGAAGGCAGGATGGTTGATGTTGCTGTGAGGAGCTCTGCTACTGCTGAGGATTTGCCTGATGCAAGCTTCGCAGGGCAGCAGGAAACTTACCTTAACGTAAGGGGAAATGAGGCGCTGCTCATTGCGTGCAAGAAGTGCATTGCATCCCTCTTTACAAACAGGGCAATTGCTTACAGGACAGAGAAGAAGTTCAGCCACTTCAAGGTAGCGCTCTCGATTGGAGTGCAGAAGATGGTCAGGTCTGATAAAGCAGGCTCTGGAGTTATGTTCACAATAGACACAGAGAGCGGGTTTGACAAGGTAGTCCTGATTAATGCAGGCTATGGCTTGGGAGAGAATATAGTTCAGGGAAGCATAAACCCTGACGAATACTACATTTTCAAGCCGATGCTCGCAAAGGGAAAGGATGCTATACTGAAGAAAAGCCTCGGGAACAAGAAGCTTACGATGGTTTACGGCGGGAAAAGGGGCGTTAAGAATATTCCGACAAGCAAGGAAAAGCAGAGGAAATATGTGATAAAGGATGCAGAAGCCCTGCAGCTTGCAAAATGGGGCTTAATAATAGAGCAGCACTACAGCAAGAAGCACAAGCGTTATACTCCTATGGACACAGAGTGGGCTAAGGACGGCATAACAGGGAAGCTTTTCATAGTGCAGGCGAGGCCTGAGACAGTGCAGTCTGTAAGGGATATTACAAGGCTGGAAAGATATGAGATTGTTCAAAGAGGAAGGGTTCTGGCGACAGGAAGCAGCGTCGGAAGCAAAATAGGGGCTGGAAAGGCGCACATAATAAGGAGCGTTGCCCATATTAAGGAGTTCAGGGCAGGAGAAGTTCTCGTAACTGAAATGACAGACCCCGACTGGGTAGCTGTCATGAAGCAGGCGGCAGCAATAGTAACTGAGAAAGGCGGAAGAAGCTGCCATGCGGCTATTGTCAGCAGGGAATTAGGAATACCGTGCATAGTCGGGACAAACAATGCTACTAGGACTGTGAAGAACGGGCAGGGCATAACGGTAAGCTGTGCGGAAGGCGAGAAAGGCTTTGTCTATGACGGGATAATGAAGTATAAGGTAGTTAAGACAAACATAAAGCACCTTCCGAAAACAAGGACAAAGATAATGCTGAACATAGGAACGCCTGAAGAGGCTTTCGCGGCAAGCTTTTTGCCGGTGGCAGGAGTAGGCCTTGCAAGGGAGGAGTTCGTAATCAACAACTACATAGGAGTTCACCCGCTTGCGCTGCTGAACTTCAAGAATTTGAAGGACAAAAGGGCGAAGAAGAAGATAGCAGAGCTTACTTACGGCTACAAGGACAAGTCGCTTTTCTTCGTTGACAAGCTCGCTGAAGGAATAGCGAGCATAGCCGCAGCATTCTATCCAAGGGATGTAATCGTTAGGCTGAGCGACTTCAAGAGCAATGAGTACGCTAACCTTATTGGAGGGAGGGAGTTCGAGCCTAAAGAAGAAAACCCCATGCTGGGATGGAGGGGCGCATCAAGGTACTACAGCGCGAAGTACGAGAAGGCATTCGTGCTTGAGTGCAAAGCGCTAACAAAAGTCCGGGACAAAATGGGCCTTGACAACGTGAAGGTAATGATTCCGATGTGCAGAACGGTTCCTGAAGGAAAGAAAGTAATAGAAGTCATGGCGAGGAACGGCCTGAAGCAGGGAAAGAACGGGCTTGAGGTTTACGTCATGTGCGAGCTGCCAAGCAACGTGATGCTCGCAGAAGATTACTGCAAGATATTTGATGGCTTCAGCATAGGAAGCAATGACCTGACGCAGATGACACTTGGAGTTGACAGGGATTCCGAATTAGTCAGCCATGTTTTCGATGAGAGGAATGCGGCTGTGAAGAAGATGGTTGCTGAAGTGATTAAGGTTGCGAGGGCAAAGAAGAGGAAGATAGGGATTTGCGGGGATGCCCCTTCGACGTTCCCAGAGTTCGCAGAGTTCCTGGTGGAATGCGGAATAGACAGCATTTCGCTGACTCCGGACGCTGTTGTCAAGACACTGCTTGTTGTTGCGAAGAAGGAGAAGAGGAGAAAAAGATAAGAAAAGCCGGGTTCGAAACCGGCAAACGCATGACCTTACGGGGTCTCAGCCATTAGATAATTTTTCTGCTTAATATAGTTTTCGTTTTTCCGTCGGGAGAATATTCGGTTTTGACGAAAGTTTTTCTTGGCGAAAGCTTCAACTTCAAATATTCTTAACAATAGAACAGAAACTTTGCAGGCTTTTTGGAGTTATTGAGGAAAGCTCCGGCTTAAGTTCATTAATTCCTAGCACAAGAAAAATTCTGCGCCGTGGTGGCGGAATTGGCAGACGCGCTTGCCTGAAAAGCAAGAAACCTTACGGGGTTTTACGGGTTCGAGTCCCGTCCACGGCGCAACCTAATACTCCCCTAATTTCTTCTGGTCATTGTCATACCGCTCCATGTACTTTGGGGGGCTGACTTTCTTCCATTCTAATTTGTGGTCAAGGAGCATCTGCAGGGCGTTGGGGCTTATCTTTGGAGAAGCGATTATGCCGCGGACCTGCTTTAAGCCTTTCAGCTGCTTTATCTTCTTGATGTAGCGCATGAGCTGGTCTACAGCCTTTAGGTCTGCGACGTAGCGCTTGCACTCGATTATTACTAAAGTGTTGTTTTTATCGTAGCCGAAGACGTCTATGAAGCCGTACTTTGTGTGCTCTTCCCTGCTTAGTGGCCTGAAGTCAGGCGCTATGAGAGAAGGATTGCTGTAAATCATGTCTGACATGTCCCTTTCGCTTCCGACTAGCTGGATTGACTGGCTGTCCGCAAGCTCGGAAAAGTTGTAGTAGTGGACCTTGCTGATTGCGATGTCGAGGTATTCCTTGTCAGCGAGGCTGCGGCTGCTTAGGGTGAGCTTGCCGTCCTGAAGGGTGAGCTGGTGAGAGGCGTTCTTCATGTAGTTGACAGGTGTGCTGCCTGTAGGCTGGTGGACAAGGAGAGTGCCGTCTGACTTTGCGATGATTATGCGGTCTCCCTCATCGAGAAAGCTTTCTGCCCTGCCAGAGTACCTTACTGTGCAGCTGCAGGCAAGAATGACTGTTTTTGAATTGTTAAGTGCTTCGTTGAAGGAAGCGATGTCGATTTTCATACGGAAAGGGAAAATCGGATTATTATAAGATTTTCGCTAGTCAAGCTCTTCCTCGCTGAAGCCGTGCTTGCCGACAAGAGGAAGGAAAATGAACTCGCCAAGAGAGGACTTGTCGAAGCCGCGCTCATGCTTTCTCAGCTTAAGCATTTCTTGGTGCTGAAGATTGCCTACGGGCGCGACAAGTATTCCGCCTGTCTTAAGCTGGGCAAGAAGGGGTTCTGGCACTTGAGGGCAGGCGGCAGTTACAAGAATCTTGTCATAGGGAGCAGCCTTTTCATAGCCCCTGCTTCCGTCTTCCTCTATAACGAGAACGTTTTTTATTCCAGCCTTGTTAAGGTTCGATTTGGAGAACCTTACCAGTTCGGGAACGACTTCAGCGGAGACAACTTTGCCATGCTCGCCAACTATAGAGCCTATCAGTGCTGCCTGGTAGCCAGAGCCTGTGCCTACTTCAAGGACCTTTTCGCCTTTTTTAAGCTCTAAAGCGCTTGTCATCACGACTATGGTGGTTGGCTGTGAGATTGTCTTGCCGCACATTATGGGGAGGGGCTGGTCTGAGTAGGCTTCCCTCTTCAGCTCCTCAAGGACAAAATGCTCGCGGGGAACTTTCAGAAATGCCTCTATCACGCGCTCGTCAGCAATCTTTCTCTCCCTCCAGATGTTGGCAAGGTCTTCCTTTATCATTTTGTCAAAACCACTATGTGCTTTGTGAGCGAGCTGTGGATATAGTGGGTAAAAGACGACTCTATTTTTAAAGTTGTCCCTTTAAGCAGTGAACGCTTGACAGGTTTTGGGAAGGTGAGGACTGCTTTCTTGAGGAGGGCTTTGTCAAGGGTCAGTAAGAAGCTTCTGTAGAGGGAGGAATCAAGCCTCGTGTTCCTGCCGTAGGGAAGGTCAGCGACTATGTAGGGGTGCTTCTTTATTTTAAGGGCGTCCTTTAAGGAGAGCTTGCAGTTTATCCTGTAATGGGTGAGGTTGCGCTTTGCTTTTTCAAGCATCTCCCTGCTCGTGTCAGATCCCTCTGCCCTTAATCCCATAAGGGCTGCTTCTATCAGAATTCCGCCTGTTCCGCAGAATGGGTCCATTATGGAAGTTTTTGAGCCTGTGAGGTTAACGAGTGCGCGGGCAAGCTTTGGGGAGAGTGAAACAGGGGCAAAGCCAGGCCTGAGGTGGGGCTTTCGTGAGGAGAATGATTCTTGTGAGTGGATGAGAAGGCAGCAGTAAAGATTCTTATTGCCAATTATCTCTATTTTGGTGGATGCGCTCTTAAGGTCTACTTTGGGGTTTTTTACCTTTCGCCATATATGTGAGGCAATGGCTTTCTCTTCGGGGCCGCGCACTGAGAAGCTCTTTTTGTATATGCGCTGCCAGGGGTATGAAGAAGCTTTTTTTAGGAGGTCTTTCCTGGTGGCTGTAAACAGAAGCCTATAGGATTTCTTGGTGAGGGCGAGCCTTTCGAAAAGTTTGGAATGGTTTACTTCTGCCAGAAGAAGGTTTCCCTCGAGCCCGTACTTTGAAGGCTTAAGAAGGGAGATAATCTCCCCTTTTGCAAGGGGGATATTCTCCCCTGAAAGCACGAATAAATGATACATAAAAAAAAGAAAAGAAGAAGCAGGCTTTAAGCCTTTCCAAGAATCCTAAAGACCTTAGTTCCGCAAACTGGGCATACGCCCTTCATGGCCTTCATGCCGTTCTTCATTGTGACTTCCTTGCCATCCTTTATCTGAACTGCCTTTTTGCACTTCATGCATCTTCCTTCAGTCATAGTCCCACCTCAAAGTTAATTATTAAGCAAACAAGAGTGGATTTGAATGCTGAATATATAAATGTTTGTGTCAGTTGCAGAACAAAAAATTCTTTTCAATATGGAAAAATATTTATATCCGCTAAACAGAAATAGCGTCATGAAGCGAGGCAGGCCTTTAAAAAGCGACGTAAGGCAGAACATAGTGGAAATACTTCACTATAAGAAGAGAGCGCACGGCTATGAAGTATACAAGTACTATAAGGAGCTATTTCCAGAAGTGACTATGAGGAACATCTACTACCATCTTAAGAAGGGGCTGCAGACAGGCGAGTTCAGAGTGGAAAAGGTAGAGATGCAAAGCGGGGAATACAGCTGGGGAGGAGAGGCAGAGCGGACTTACTACGCGCTTGGGGAGAAGGCTGCACCAAAGGAAGATTCTAGAGTTAAGAAGTATTTTGAAAGCGAAAACAAAAACTTGGGATAAATTTAAAAACAAACCGCGGATTTCCATACCAGTCCGTGCTACCAAAGCGAAGCTTGTGTAGCACTTGAGTACTTTTACTCAATTTTTTGGTAAAAAATTGTGG
>JAFGRH010000081.1 GCA_016935265.1 Candidatus Woesearchaeota archaeon
AAGGGCAAGCTGAACCCCGAAAATAATCAGCGCTGTTTTTCCCATTTGGGAAGTTCCTGCCTTCCTCCAAATAAGATAAAGTGAGATTCCCATAAGAGCGTAAAGCGTTGTCCAGACCGGCGAGAAAATCCAGTTAGGCGGGTTGAAAAAAGGCTTTGTAAGCTCCGCATACCATGTCGGAATAGCTGAGAATGTGAAGACCGAGCCTATCAGGCCTGCAAGCTGGCAGGCTATTACCGCTGCTATTAGCTGGAAAACCGCTTTAACTGACATAAAAGCAGGGTTTTTTCTGAATTATATATATTTAGTGCTGTTTTTGCGGAAAGAGCGCAAAATCAGCTTTTATGGGCGAAAATTCAGATGGAATTTGCAGCAAGGGTTGATTAAGCTATATGACAACTCATGACTATGAACGAGCGGAGACTCTACTATTTTGCGATAGCCGCGTCAGTTGCAGGCATTTTCATGCTCTTCCTGCTGCCGCAGGACGAGAACAGCTTTTTTGAAGTTGCCCAGCAGTGCAGCTACAAAGAATTAACCATAACAGGAAGGATACTCTCAGCTGCAGACAAGGGAAGCCTGAGCATCCTGACAATAGCTGACGCAAGCTACCTTCCTGTGGTTGTCTTTGGCAGCGAAAACTATTCGGGAGCGATAAACCAGACAGTCAAAATAAACGCGAGGCTGAGCGATTACATGGGAAAGAAGGAGCTTGTGGCTTCGGAGATAAAATTCCTGGGCAAAGATTAAGGAAAGAAATCCGAAAAAGCAGCCAATTTCTTCAAAAGCACCGGAAGATTTGAGGATTTTTCTAAGGAAGGCATATAAAAAAGAACTGAGTAATCCAGCCGAGAGTTCCCGCTCAGCTGAAAGCTAGTTAATCATTTATTTAAAACTTTCGGCAATACCGGGGTGGCTGAGTCTGGCCTAAAGCGCTGGACTTATGATCCAGTTGAGAGTTCCCGCTCTCACGCGGGTTCAAATCAATACGGGTGAAAATCCCGTCCCCGGCGACATAACTAATATGTTTTCAGAAATACTCGCAGCAGCAGCTATTGGATTAATTATGGGAACGCTAACAGGCCTCATTCCCGGCCTGCACATAAACCTTGTTGCAGTACTTGCGCTTTCATCTGCCTCCCTGCTGCAGGGATACCTCTCGCCGGTGCAGATAGCAGTTGCCATCGTGGTAATGTCTGTTACTCACACATTTGTGGACTTTATACCGTCAATATTCCTTGGCGCGCCAGAAGGAGAGACAGCGCTGAGTGTGCTTCCAGGCCATCAGATGCTTCTGCGGGGAAGGGGATATGAGGCTCTAATGCTTACGCTTGTCGGCGGAATTTTCAGCCTTATTTCCGCAGCTGTTTTCTTTCCGTTGGCAATAATTCTTTACCCTCTTATCTTCAATCCCGCAAACCACATAATCCACTGGCTCCTGCTGGCAGCAGTATTGTTTTTTATCCTGAGAGAAAAAGAACACGAAAAAAAGCTGTCAGCAACAGCAGTCGTAATGCTTGCTGGCTGCCTCGGGCTGCTTGCTTTGGAAAAAGTAAACGAGCCTTTGCTGCCCTTATTCTCAGGCCTTTTCGGAGTGAGCACGCTGCTCAGCAGCATGATGAGGAAGACAAAAATACCCCTGCAAAGAGTAAATGCTGCAAGGCTGCCGAAAAGCTGGCTTAAAAGCTCTGCAATCGGCACGTTATTCGGCGGGCTGATAAACCTGTTTCCAGCGTTAGGACCTGCGCAGGCAGCAACTATGGCAGGAATATTCGTAAGAAGCACGACAAAAAGCTACCTCCTGATGGTTGGCGCGGTGAACACAGCCTCAATGCTGCTTGCACTGGCTACTTTGCACTCAATAAACAGGGCGAGGAACGGCTCTATAGAGGTGCTGAGCAGCTTGGCAGAGATAAATCTGGCAACAGTTGCCACTTTTCTCGCTGCAGTATTGGTTGCTGCTCCGCTGATTGTTTTCGTTACGATAAACATTGCAAGGAAGAGCAGCGAAGTGGTGGCAAGAATGCCCTACAGGGCAATGTGCATCGCGGTGATAGCAGTTATAGTGGCTGCTGTAAGCCTCCTTTCAGGCTGGAAAGGCATCATTGTGCTTGCAACAGGCACAGCAATCGGGCTCATGGCAATCTCTTCAGGCATAAGCCGCTCGCACTCGATGGCTTCGCTGATATTGCCTGTAGCGATAAGAAAATTTTAGCAGCGGCAAATCAGGCGGCGTGTTTTGAAAAATGCTTAGTGAAAACAGAGATAAGCCAAATCACAAAAACAGAGAGGACCATCAACAAGCCTAAAATTGCCCCGCTCCCAATCAGGCCGTCCGTAGTTGCTTCTATGAAAGGCTCGCCGGCGATGAAAGCAATAACGTGGTCTACCAGCACCATTATGAACGTGCCAATCAGCATTAGGGCCAAGAAGCCTAATTTTAATTTCCTCCTTTGGCTTTTTAGCAAGAAAAAGCCTGCTGAAGAGATGATTGCTGCGATGAGAGTTATAATGAGCCACATTTTCATCACGCCCTATGCTCTTCAGTGCCACTCTGCACAGCTAAAAACAGCTTCTCATAGACAACGACAATCACGAGCCATGCGAAAATCAGTGAAAGCATCATTGGTATGCCGACAGCTGCCATCTCACCAAGCATCAGCATAGTGTCCGCAGGACTGCTCATTGCAGTAAGAAAAGGCGGCCAGGGGACAATCTCCTGATGGGCTATGTGCTCAACTGCCAGTGCGACTGCACCACCCCATATCATAGTATTAAGCCAGCTAATATGCCACTTAGCCGGAAACCTCTTCCTAAACGAAGTTGTCAGTATTGCAAGAGATACCGGTGCAAGGAAACACGCCATTTTATCACCCTACCATTCTGCTTAACCAAGCAGCATATAAAGTTTTTGTTAATTTTCAAAACAATAGAAAACCTTAAAAACCACCCCTTTTTTGCTTAGTGCTATGGAAGGCATCATAGTTAACTTCAGGAGAGGAAGGCATCTTCAAAGCACCAACCAGATGATAGTGGAAGTGCCGGGCATAGACAGCAAGGAAAAAGCCGCTGCTATGATAGGCAAGACAGTTGTCTGGAAGAGCCCTGCCAAGAAGGAAATAAAGGGAAAAGTGGCCAAGGAGCACGGAAGCAGGGGCGCCTTAAAGGTGGCTTTTGAGACAGGCATGCCCGGACAGGCTGTTGGTCAGAAAGTGACTATAGATTAGATGCGGAATTCTTCCCACTCTACTTTTTTGCCTTTTATCGCTTCTTTAAGCCTTAGCTGCTGCTCGTTCAGCCTGCTCTTGCCTGACTTGACCTCAAGAAAGATAACCCTCTTGATGTCCTTCTCGTTCATGCCCTCGAAGACAATGTAGTCAACAGGCGCGCCTATGAAGCGCAAATCAGCAGGGTGGTACTTGAATTCAGGCGTAAAGGGAGCTACCTGCTCCCACACCCTGCCCATAAGCGAGTAGCGGGACCTCTCCACTGCGTCCTGCCTCGAACGCGAAATTTTCCTTTCTGTGAGGAACTTTCCGAGAAGGAATGCTACCAAAGCAAATGCAATAATCAGCAGAACAGAAGTAAAGTCTATCATAGCGTCTTAACGCCGCCGCTTGGCAGCGCCCTTATTATGTCGTCAACCTCGCCCCCGATAATCTTCCTTATCTTTTTTGCGACATCGCTTGCCTTTTCATTTCCCTGCAGAACTTTTACAAAGCTAGTGCAGTTCGCCTTTAACGCTTCAACAGGGCCGCCCATTACCTTGCCGTCTTTTGTAATTCCAACGGCAACGCCAACCTCTGCAGGAATAATGTTTTTCTTGCCGTAAATCATGAAAGCGCCCTTTGCGATGTATTCCCCGCTCCTCGGCTTCTTTGAGAGCTGGTCAGGATTAACGTAAAATACCTCAGCAGTCTGCAAGCCGAGCTTCCACGCGCGGGAGTAGCTTGCCGTTGCAATCGCCGCCTCTTTCAGCGTGCCCTCCCCCACTTTTTTCCCTTCTGTCTTTACCACAAAGAAAGGCGAGCCTGCAAGCTCTGTATGGAAGACAATGTCTCCTTTATCGCAGTGCTTCTTGATGACTATCTCGTTGGTTGTTGCGTCCCTTCCGCCAACACAGAGACTGCCCTCTGAGCTGTAAAACCACCTGAACTTCTCAAACCACTCCTTCTGAAGCTTCGGCTTGACAACTTGCTCTTCCTGGGCTTTAGGGGCTTTCATAAGCTTTTCCTGGCTCTCCAAAAGAGCCTTTTCTGCACCGGCGAGCTTCTTCTTTGCCTTTTTTGCCTTCTCAAAGTAAAGCCCTGCGTTTTCCTCAACCCCCTTCCTTATGTCAAGAACAACCTTCATCTAAGTGAACCCCTGCGCGAAAGTTATGATTATGAATGCCGAAGTCGCCATTATGAGCGAGTGCTTCAGGCCGGAAGTGAGATCACCCTCAGCAAGCTTCCCCAGCACAACGCCTGCAAAAAAGCCCTGAATCATGGACATCATGAGGAAAATGCCGTAAATGCTCAATGCCCAGCCGCCAATCGAGCTAACAAAGGCGAACGGGTCTGAAAAATCAAGCGGAACTTTTGTGTTTATGCCGACGCCAATGCCTATGCCCTCATCAAGACCTGTGCTGAACTCTGACATGTAAGGTATGAGAAGGTTCTGGATTATTATCATCACTCCTAGGAATACAAAGAAGATTATGTAGCTCTGAAGGACCTGCGCGTGGATACTGGCACGACGTTCCTCCCTTATCTTCTTAATCTGGAGAAGGGACTCTGTGATGGCAGAGAGAACGTCCTCAACATTGCCGCCTGCTTCCTCAGCCTGGCTCATGGTGGCTATTGCCCTCTTAATCACGCCGTTATTTGTTTCCTGCCCGAAATTTTGGAAAGCCTGGTGGAATGGAAGGGACCACTCAAGCTGGTTGGCAAGCTTCTTCACGTAAGGAGTCAATGCGCCGTAATCAGTGTCAGCAACCTGTATTACTGCCTGGGATGCAGGCATGCCGCTTTTTATCGCGCCTGTAAGATTCCTTACAAACTCAGGGAACTTTGTTTCGAGCTCCTTCTGCTTGCGGTTCTCTGCAAAGATGTCCGTCCAGTAAGGCAGCCAGCCAACCGTAACTGCCACTGCAATCAGCGGGATGAACAAGGCGCTGCCAAAAAAGACAAGCGCGTCAATGGAAAGAAGGAACAAAGCTGCTGCTATAGCGACCTTATGCTTTTTTTCAAACCTTAAATTAACCATGAAACTTCTCCTCAAACTTCAGGCTGGTTAAACTGCAGGAACATCAGGAATATTATGTTTATTACAGGTATTGCAAGGTAAGCGCCGAGCGCCATTACAACGTCAACGCTAATGCCGCCTATTGTTCCTCCAAGGAGGTTGACAAGCGCCAGTGCAGCCACGAAAAAGAGCGGCGCTGCTATGAGCAGACCTGTGTATATGTCAGAGTAAGTTCCTACCGTTTCGTTGTAGCGCTGCCTTTCAAGCTGGTAGTTGAGCGTTGCCTCGTCTGCCTTCTGCTGGAGGTACTTGTCAAGGTCTCCGCCTGTCTCGATGTTGCTAACCATGCCCTCAAGAAACTCCTTGAAAACAGGACTCGGCGTCGATGCCGCAACAGCCTTTACCGCAGTAAGGAAGTCATAACCGAATATGTTTATGAAATCAACGATTTTCTTAATCTCAACGGCAACCTCACCATACTCCTTTGAAACAGATATGAGCTCGAACATCTTTGACGGGGGAACGCCTGAAGCAGCAACGGAGGAAATGTGGTTTATTGCGAAAGGAAGGTTTGTTGTTATGCTCCTTCTCCTGTCCTTTATCTTAACAAAAGGGTAAGCGTAGAAAATAATAGCTGAAAGTATTCCTGCGCCTGCT
>JAFGRH010000082.1 GCA_016935265.1 Candidatus Woesearchaeota archaeon
GTTTTTATAATGGTTATAATTGTGATGAAGGTAGTGGGGTTCCTCAGAGTTGTAGTTCTTTTCTTAATTATGCTGCCAACAGCTGCTTGTGCTCTGTTTAGCTTAAACTAACCCTAAACAAGCCCAATCGCATCAGGCTCGCTGAGAAACGCCTCTCTCTTCAGGTCGTCTATGACAAAGTACACCTGCTTATCTTTAATGCTGAACTTTGACTCAAGCAGCTCGAAGAAGTCCTCCATTTCCCTTATATCCCTGAAGATGACATCGAGAAGGTAGTCGTAGCCGTTGCTTATCTTGTAGACAGAATTAACGTTCGGTATCTTAAGCAGGTACTCAAGCAAAGTGGCCCGCTGCTCCCGTTCTGACTTCACTATGACATTCGCCCTTGCGTTGAAGCCGAGCTTTGCGAAGTCCACGATGCACGTGTACTTCTTCATTGTGCTGCCCTCGTGAATCTTCAGCTTGTCATATATTGTCGAGATAGGTATGTTTATCTTCCTGCTCATCCTCGTCAGGGTCATCCTCGCGTCCTTTCTCAGAAGGCTCATTATGAGCAGGTCTTTTTTGCCAATCATGAAAACCACCTCGTTTTCCGTTGATACCGGAAATATAGCAAAGCAGAATTATATACTTTAGCCTTAAGATATATATACTACCTTATAATTATATAATTCCGAAAGCCTTATAAACTGGAGCGAGTTGGCTTATGCCATGATAAGGAAGGTTATACAGCTGGCTGGAAAAACCTTAGTGGTCTCCCTTCCTAGTAAATGGGCTAAAGGGACAGGAATAAACAAGGGAAGCGAGGTAACGGTAGAGGAAAAGGGAGACAAGATAATAATTTCCTCTGCCGCCGCAAAAGCAGGCCTTAAGACAGAGGCAGACATAACAGGCACTGTCCCTATGACCAAAAGGGTTCTCGGCGCCATATTCAAGCTTGGCTACGAGGAAGTTGTTGTCAGATTCTCATCATCAGAAGAGCTTGCAATGGCGCAGGAGGTCATAAGGGAGGAGTTCATCGGCTTTGAAGTTGTGAAGAGGAGCAAGAACCTTTTGCATATAAAGAGCGTAACACAGCTCGACCCAAACGAATTCCCTACAATACTTAGGAGGACATTCCTCGCCCTGCTCGGCATGGCAGAGGAAAGCCTTGTGGCAGCCAAGAAAGGGGACAAGCTCTGGCTCCAGACAATAGCCCTAACAGACAAGGACATAAACAAGTACGCAGACTTTTGTAGAAGGTTGCTTAACCAGAAAGGGTTAAGTGTAGCGGAAAAGCCCCTTCCGATGTATTACATAGTGGAGCAGCTCGAAAGAATCGGCGACTCTTACAGGGACATCTGCAAGGCAGCGCTTGAGGGAGAAAAGATGAGCCTCTCAGCGCAGAAAATCCACGCAGAGCTGACAGCCTTCTTCAGGATGATGTACGACTGCTACTACAAGTTCTCCCTGCAGAAAATGGCAGAGGTCGGAAAGAAAAAGGAAGCGCTGAAGAAGAAATTGAGGCAAGCGTTCGCAACAGCAAAGAAAAGCGAGCTCCAGATACTAATACTCCTCGACAAGCTCACAGATGACATCTACGACATGAACGGGGCTGTGATGGCCGTTATGCTGTAGTCCTAAATCACCATTCCCACTATGTCAAGCACTATTGCCAGCGAGAGCCAGAAAACGCTGAACTCAATCGGCGTGAATATGAAAAGGACAAGGTAGAACAGCGTTACCCTTGGGAAGCTGAAGTGCCCCAGAAGCCCGTGCCCTAGTTTTCCCCTCATGAAGGCACATTTAAGCTGTTTTTATTTAAAGGTTGCTGATTCCGAAAGCTTTATAAAGAAAGCATGATTCTCAATTCATATGATTTGCAAGTCATACGACTACTTTTTCACGAAGTTTGCCAACAGGGCTAATTTGGAGATTATTTTCCTTCTGAAGAGCTGGCCTATGAATGTCAAGATGATAATTGAGAAGACTGGCAGGGAGCAGAGCGCAACCTCACACAACCTGAAGAAGCTCTGCGACTGCAATATACTGAAGGTTGAGAAAAGGGGAAGGGAGAGGTTCTACTCGTTAAACAAGGAAACCGTGCTTCCTATACTTGAGCTGGTGCAGAAGCACATCAGAAAGAACTGTAAGGGGTGCAAGTATGCCTAAAGTGGCCTACCTTGACAACGCAGCATCAACAAAAACAGACCCCAAGGTAGTAGAGGCAATGCTGCCTTACTTTAATGAGAAGTACGGGAATGCTTCCTCGCTCCACTCAAAGGGGCTTGAGGCAAAGGAAGCCCTTGACAGGGCAAGGAAAACAATTGCAAAGTCAATAAACGCGAAAAGCGAGGAAATAATTTTTACTTCCGGCGGTACAGAGTCTGATAACTTTGCAATTAAAGGAATAGCCTTTGCTAACAAGCAAATGGGAAACCACATAATAACCACAAGCATAGAGCACAAGGCAATCCTCAACACCTGCAAGTGGCTCGAAACTCAGGGATTTGAAACAACGATGCTTCCTGTGGATAATGAGGGCTTTGTAAGCCCTGAAGAGCTGGAAAAGGCAATTACAGATAAGACAATCCTCTTATCAGTAATCCACGGAAACAGCGAAATTGGCACTATACAGGACCTACAAGCTTTGGGAGAAGTCTGCAAGAAGCACAAAGTCTACTTCCACACCGACGCCTGCCAGAGCTATACAAAGGCAGGGATTGACGTTAAAAAGCAGAACCTTGACCTGGTAACGATTAACTCTCACAAGATACACGGACCAAAGGGTGTTGGTGCGCTTTACGTAAAGCAAGGCGTGAAAATAACCCCCCTTTTCCATGGAGGAGACCACGAATTCAAGCTCAGGGCAGGGACAGAAAACATTCCCGGCATTGTCGGCTTTGCAGAGGCGGTAAAGCTTGCCTCAAAAAAGGACATAGAGAGGATTACAAAGCTGAGAGACAAACTGATAGAAGGCGTTCTTAAAATTCCCGGTACAAGGCTTAACGGTCCGAGAGGAGAAAAAAGGCTCTGCAACAACACAAACTTCTCATTTATGGGAGTTGAGGGCGAGTCAATCGGCGGCTACCTCAACCTGAAGTCAATATGCTCCTCTACAGGCTCTGCTTGCTCTGAAGCACTGCTCGAGCCGAGCAAAGTGCTAATGGCAATAGGGCTTACTCACGAAGAGGCTAACGGCAGCCTGAGGCTTACGATTAGCAAGTTCACAACAGAGGAAGAAATTGAGGCTGTCCTCAAGGAGCTTCCTCCTATAATAAAAAAGCTCAGGAGAATGTCCCCTATTGACAAGGTGGTGAAGCATGTACTCCCAAAAAATAATTGAGCACTTCACAAAGCCAAAGTACGTCGGCGAGATGGACAATGCTGATGGTGTTGGCCAGGTCGGCAACCCGAGATGCGGGGATGTAATGAAGATTTTCATTAAAGTAAATAATGGCGTAATAAAGGACATAAGGTTCCAGACCTACGGCTGCATAGCTGCAATAGCAGCTTCTGATATGGTCTGCGAGCTTGTCAAAGGCAAAAAGCTTGATGATGCCCTAAAAGTAACGCCGCAGGACGTGGCAAGTCAGCTCGGGGACATGCCTCCAATAAAGTTTCATTGCTCAATTCTCGGCATGAGCGCACTGAAAGAGGCTGTTGATGACTACAGGAAGAAATCTGAAAAGTGACCGTAAGGTTTATTAAACTTCTTTTCTTATCCAATCCCATAATGGCTGTAAAGATAGCTGACTGGCTAAAGATGCCAGAGCTGCCGCCGCTGAAAGAGGAATACTTCAGGGAGAATGCTGCAGTAGGGCTTTACAATTACGAAGACCTTAAGAATCTCCCTCTTCTGAAGGTAACCGCGCCTCCACCTGACAGCTCCAAGCCTTTAGAAGAAAAGAAAGAAAACCCCTACCAGCCTTTAGCGCAGCAGCTCAAGCCGTATGCTGACAACAGCTCGTTCATGCCTTCTCCTGATATGAGAAACATTGTCCCGCTTACAACAGCTGATCTCGAGGCAAGGCTTTCAGAAAACGACAAGGTAGTGCCTACTGGCTTTATCGACGCTCTCGCTCTGCAGCTTGCAAGGCCATCTCCACAGTATATGGAAGCAATGGTTAAGGCTTCTTCCACAGAAAAATCGCTTGGGAAAGACCCGAACCCTGCTGCTTACGGCATAGGTGAAGTCCCCAAATCTTACAACAGCAACTAGCAACCTTTATTAATTTCCTGATTAGCCATTTTCTATGGACGCAAAAACAAGGGCAAACAGGATTCTGAAGCTGCTGCTGAAGAACTATCCCGGCGAGAGGACAGCCCTCAAATACTCTGGCCCTTTCCAGCTTCTTGTTTCAGTAATACTTTCCGCTCAGTGCACAGACAAAAGGGTGAATATCGTAACAAAAACGCTTTTCAAAAAGTACAAAACAGCAAAGGACTTCGCAAAAGCAGACATAAAAAAGCTGGAGCAGGAAATCAGGTCGACGGGCTTCTACAGGAACAAGGCAAGGAACATCAGGGCGGCAGCTCAGATTGTCGTAAAGGATTTCAGCGGGAAAACACCCGACACTATGGAAGAGCTGCTTACTCTGCCTGGCGTTGCGAGGAAAACAGCAAATGTCGTGCTCAGCGCGGCATTCAAAAAGAACGAGGGGATTGCAATAGATACTCACTGCATCAGGCTTACACAGAGATGGAAGCTCACGAAAAACAGGGACCCTGTAAAAATAGAGCAGGACGTCATGAAGCTTATCCCGAGAAAGAACTGGGGAACTTTCTCTTTCAAGACAATAAAGCACGGCAGGGAGTTCTGCTACGCGAGGAAGCCGAACTGCAAAGGATGTTTCCTGAATAAAATCTGCCCGAGCGCATTCAAGCAATAATCTTATTCTCAAGAAGAAACGGCAAAATCTTGTTCTTTATTATCGGCGAGAGAATTTCCCTGTCAGCCTCTGCCCCAAACCACAAATAGCCCTCAATCTCCCTGCTCGGCTTCGGATTCCCTTTGATTTTTCCTTGGTAAAGCTCTATGGTCAGGAGAACGTCATCCTCTCCTTCTGCTACGTCCTCAAATGTGCCGAGAAACTGGAGAGAGCTTTTATCTAAGCTTACCTCCAGTTCTTCCTTAAGCTCCCTTTCAAGGCATGCCTCGTGATTCTCTCTTCCCTCAGGCTTGCCGCCGGGAGTTATGACCTTTTTAAGGGTTTTTTTCTTTACAAGAAGAATCTTATTTTTCTCGACAACTATGAGCCCTATCTTACTTACTTTTCTCATTAAGGTATCTCTCTGCTTCTATTGCTGCCCTGCAGCCCATTGCCGCGGCGGTTATCGCCTGCCTGTAAAGGTGGTCAGCAACGTCGCCTGCCCCGAAAATGCCCGGCATGTTTGTTCGCATTCTGTCATCTATTTTAAGGTAGTCTTTCTTGCCAAACTCCAGAAAGCCCTTAAAGGCAGCAGTGTTTGGGATATGCCCTATTGCAAGGAAGATGCCATCAATCTTCTTTTCTGTTATGCTGTTGTCCTTCAAATTCTTGAGCTTGACTCCTGTGACTTTTTTCCCGTCACCAAGAATTTCCTCAATAGAGCTGTCCCATATTACCTTTATCTTTTCATTTTTGAAAATGCGGTCCTGCATTATCTTGCTTGCCCTTAGCTTGTCGCGCCTGTGGACAAGCGTAACGCTTTTTGCGAACTTTGTTATGAAGAGCGCTTCCTCTGCAGCGCCGTCTCCCCCTCCTATGACCACTACATCCTTTCCCTGGAAGAAATAAGCGTCGCAAGTCGCGCAGGTGCTCACACCTTTTCCAAGATACTTCGTCTCTGACTCAAGACCCAGCTTCCTTGCAGAAGCGCCTGTTGCTATTATGACAGACTTCGCTTCTATTTTTTCATCCCCAATCGATATTTCATATAATTCGCCTTTTTTCTCAATCCTTTCAGCATTTCCAGGCTTGAACCTTGCGCTGAACTTCTCTGCCTGCTTTCTTATGTTATCAACGAGCTTAATCCCCTGTATCCCTTCAGGAAATCCAGGATAATTCTCAACCAGGTCAGTGTAGCTAATCTGCCCGCCCTGTTCAGGTCCTGAAATGACCAGCGGTGAGAGGTCTGCCCTTGCCGCGTATACTGCTGCGCTGCATCCTGCAACCCCTGAGCCTAGTATTACCAAGTTTTCCATTTTAGCATCACTCCTCTCTTGCAGCTTTCTCCTCTTCTCTTATTGTTTCAGACCTCAGGCGGCCTAATTTATAATCCTTCAGGTCCATGAATTTCATGTATTTTGCAAAGGCAGGGTGAACGCCTTCTATCTTGCGGTAAATGTCCTGCGCCAGCTTCCTGTAGTTCTGGTGGCCGTGCGGAGTGCTCCTGAGCTCGCAAAGATGGAACGCTTCCCTTAGGTTAAGCTTCATGTACCACCTTAAGTTGTAGGCAAAAGGAACAGCATACTGAGCTTCAAGAGGGAATTCAGGGCTTATTTCATCATAAACCTCTTTTGCCTGCTTCATGCACTCATCAAATTCCTTTTTGAAGCCGGCTGATACGAGCTCTTCAGGCGTGTTGTAGCCGTGATTTGTCGAAAGCATCTGCCTTTCCTGGCTCAGAACCCTGTGGCGCTGAATGTCGCGGTAAATGCCGAAGTCAGCCAGAATGTCAAAGCCGTAGTAAATGCTCTCAAATGCCCTTCCAACCTTATCGCGCCTTGTCCTTCTTTCACCTATATAGTCAGCGACTATATCCATCCTCTCTTTCTCGCTCATATCATCGACAGCTTCAACGAGCTTATTAAGAGGCAGGTTTGAGTAGGGGTAAAGCATCTTGGCAATCAGCTCATTTTCAGCACCCTTGTCACAGCTTACAAGAGTAACGCTTTCTTGTTCTGCTGAATCCGCTCTTATTCCGTTTTTTGCCATTGCTTTGCATTTTTCTGCTATGAATTCGTCCTTAGCAGCCCTTCTTACGAAAGAAGGAATGACCGTGTCAAGCTCGTTGTGCATTTTCTGCCCTATGTCCTGAAACTCCGCCAAAGGAGAGGAGTGAAGCTTTGTAAGCAGGTTCTGGAAGAACCTCCCGTTTCCAAACAATCCCAGATTTGTCAGGGTGCTTGCCGGAAGAAAGCCCCTGAGCACATCACATGCCTTTGCCCTTACGCTTGCATTGTAAGCAGAGAGCGCCCTTTTCTTCTGCTTCTCGTCCTTTATGCTTTCAAACGGCACTTCCTGCTTCTTCTTTATGTCAAAGAACATAAAATCAGCAACAGGCATGTTCTCCTCAACATACTCAGTCATGGGCTTGCTGAACTTAGTGTAAGTATCGAAAAGCAGGTTGCAGAGATTAGTGTAAGACCTGCCGTATTTTGACTTCATCAGCACAGGCTCCTTGTAGAACATGTAATCCCCGTTGATTTTTTCAGTGAACCAGATGTATCTTGTTGACTTCTCGAGCGGGCTTCCGCCTATCCTGCAGTCCTCAAGCTGCTTTGCAGCGATATTGGATACAAACTCGCACGCAACATGCGCCCCTCCCAGCTCCCCCACGGAGTCATCTCCAAATCCGTCAAGAATCCTGTCATAGAAAGCCTGCGCTTTCTGGACTGCCTCTTTCAGGTCAACTGTTGAAGCTTGAGGAGGCACAATCTCAGCAAACCCAGTTTCAGGCTTTCCGATGAACTCATCAAGAAGAAGCCTTTTCAGGGATTTTGTTGAGCGGCTGTACCTTGAGAAAAGAGCCCCCTTAATGACCTCTGGAAGGTTCCTTAGCACGAATATGTTATTCTCAACACTAGAAACAAAAGGCGCCAATACCCTTTTTTCGTCATCGCTAAACGCTTCAGCCATTTCCCCTGTTTTGGGCTGGGGCTTCGCTTTAAATATTTTGTTGCCCTGCGCAAGTTTTATAAATCAGCCCAAAACAAACCAATTATGGGTTACGGGGCAAAGCTTAGGCTGAAATACTGGCTGGCAAACACCTTTTTGGTTTGGCTTGCTATCCTTGTTTACAGGGAAAACAGGTATTATTCTGACTTCCTTAGAGCTGATGCGCAGACAGCCCTGCTGTGGATTGCAGTTGCTTATACAATTTTAGGATTTGCCTTCTACGCCTTCATACCAGATTCAAGGGTTTCGGAGTCAAAGGGCTTTATAGTTTTAAGGACAATTGTTAGGCTCTTCAAAGGAATTTTCAGCTTTGCCCCATGGTCCGGTTTTTCCGGCATAAGCCGCGCGGAAAAGATTGCAATTATGTTCACAGCAGTAAAGTTCTTCTTCCTTCCGATAATGCTGAACTTTGCCCTTCAGAACTACAACGCCTTTAACGTTAACTACCAGCTCTGGCAGAGCAACGGCTTTGGACTGGGTTCTTTTGTTTTCAACACAGCCTTTTATCCTCTTGCCCTCTCACTAATATTCCTTGTCGACACCGTTTACTTTGCATTCGGCTATGCAGTTGAGGCGGGCTTTCTTAAGAACGTTGTCCGCTCAGTAGAGCCTACTTTTCTCGGCTGGGCGGTTACGCTGGCATGCTACCCGCCTTTCAACGGCTACGTTGTTAATTACATAGGCTCATATCAGAATGACTTCGCGGCTTTCGAGAGCACAACAGCAACTATAGCCTTAAGAGTGGCAGTTATTTTCTTCCTCGGAATCTACCTCTGGGCAACGCTTGCTTTGGGAGCAAAATGCTCAAACCTTACAAACAGAGGAATAGTCAGCAGGGGGCCTTACGCAATAGTTAGGCACCCAGCTTACATCTCAAAAACAATGGTATGGTGGATAACCCTTATCCCTTTTATCCTGGCAGCGGCAGAACCACGCCTGATAATACCTGCCATTCTCAGCGCAGCAGCATGGGGCCTGATATATTACCTAAGGTCAATAACAGAGGAGCGCCACCTCCTGAGAGACCCTGACTATGTAGAGTACTGCAAAAAAGTAAAGTACAAGTTCATACCAGGAGTTTACTGACTTCAGCCTGCAGTCAGCTTCGCCATAAGCTCAGTTTCTTTTGATAAGGTCTCATCGCCTATTGCTGAAGCTTCACTCTCAAAGTAATCACTGAACTCCGCAATGATTTCCTTATACTCTTCAGACACCTGCAAAGGAATGGACTGCCGTTCCCACCTGCCAAGCTGCGGCACTTCAGGAGGTATCGGAATGCCCTCCCATTCGCTTATTACCGGCTGGACAGGCTTGTTCTGGCCGTAGCTTTCCCTTTCGTCATCTATCCAAGCCCTCATAACGTTCACATATCTTGCAAGGAGAATTCCCTTCCTTATGCCTGTGTTTTCGTAGTAGTCAGCAGCCTTATCAGGGAGTTCTATCTCTACCTCATCCCCGCCGGGGTTTCCAGAGCGGTCTTCATAGCTTGTTGTAAGCTTCAAGCTTCCATCTCCTGTCTTCTTCAGCTTGAGGATGACAATTCCTCCCTTTGTCCCCTCTTCCTCTTTCTTCGAAGGGAATAGTGTGTTAACCTTCATTATCTCGCCTGTTGCCTCATCTGCCTCAGGAGAGCCGTAAACCTTCTCTATCTCATACCCCTCTGCATCAAGCTTAAGGAGAAGGTTGAAAACTAAGGGTGTTACCATATATTCAAACTCCTCGTCCATCCTCGTCTTGAATTCGCTTGATGAATGGACTGAGTAATAGTTAGCGCCCCGTATCTTGGTTATTGCTTCAACAAGCTCTGTGTTGAAGTCAACCCCGATGCCTATGAATGTAGTGTAGATGTTGTTATCGGCATTGCCCTGGGTAATGCCAAGCAGGCTTTCTTCGCTTACATACCCTGTGTTCGGCATTGCGTCTGTCAGGAATATGATTCTGTTCTCGTATACTACCTTATCAGAATCAAGATATTCTTCAAATAGGGCAGTGCCCTCCTTCATTCCTGCGGCCATGTTAGTGCCGCCTGTAGCACCGATTTCAAGGATATGGTTTTTAATCGCTCCCAGGTCAGTAGCCCCAACTCTGCTAAGTGGCTTGGCTAAGTAAGCAGAACTTTCAAAAAGAACCATCCCGAATCTGTCGTCATCATTTAAATGGTCAAGCAGAGCAACAACTGACTTAGAAGCGATTTCCATCTTACTCTTTCCCGCATCCTCATCAGGCTCTTCCTCAATTTCCGCCCTGTTCCCGAACTGGTCATAGTAATACCTGTTGAATGAGGAGCCCATAGAGCCTGAGATGTCAAGCACAATCACAAGGTTCAGCTTCTTCCTCTCAAAATCAGACTCCTTCATGCCTGAATTAAGCCCGACCTGAAGATAGTACTCATCCTCATCTGAGAACGGATCTTCTGATATAGAATAGCTGTACGAAGGGCAGAAAAGCTCCCCGCAAGTTTTTGTTTCCCCTGTGTCAAAGAAGTATTCGTAGTAAAGGCCTTCGTAAGTAATGTCCGTTGGCAGCGGCAGGTAGCCGTTTTCTATGTTCTGCCTGAAGTTGCCCACATCCTTTGCGCCGCCAACAGCAAAGCCGATAGAGTCTGCGCTTTCTGCTAACATTGGCATGGCGCCTGCAGCCTTGAAGGTTCCTGCTGTTGCAACGTTGCTGCTGAAAGAGCCGAAAGCCCCTGTTGTAACTAACAGGCCCCCGCCTATTATTGGCAAAAGCACCAAAGCCAAAAGGGCAATGCCGACAACCCTCTTCTTATGCCCCTTTATTATTAGGTAGATTGAAGCGCCAAGCCAGGCAAGGAAAAACACTCCTGCGCCAATTAGCACATAAATAAACCAGCCCATTACAGAAACGCTTGAGTACTGCCAGTCATCAGCCTTCCCAAAAATGCTCGAGAGGGCGTAAGCCGCCAAAACTGTCGCGATGACCACAAAGCCTATTTTGTATTTTTCGTCGGTTAAGTTTGCCATTTTGAACAAGGTAGTCCTCCTGCATATAAAACACTTTTTTAGACTTCAACTTGGCTTGAAGCTATATATTACTTTTGGCGGAGAAAGCCACTGCTAAATTTAACCTATTAACTCTTCCATTCTTTGTGCTGCCGTTGGCAGCCCTTCTTTAGCTACCCTTTTCAGAAGTTCTTCCCCATTATAGCCAAGGGTTATTAACGGCACGCCAACATTGCCTTTTGTTATGGCAGAACACTGCTTATTTTCGCTGTCAAATGCAGGGCAATCCTTGCCTTTGCTGATGGGCCAAACATATCCCAGGCATTTAATCTTTTCAGGGTCATAGCTCATTCCCCTTGTTGCAATCAGGCCAGGGCATATTGGAAATGCATCATTATCATTTTTTTGCGCAACTACTAGCGGCCCGTCATCTGCAACTACGAAGGGGTATCCGCAGGGAGATTTGTCTGAAATAGACACAGTATTTTTTGCAAGCTGGAGTATGTACTCATTTTTAAATCCGCTTTCCTGCGTAAGAGCGAGGGGGGTGGCTACAGATACTGCCACCACATTAGGATTTTTCAGCATTTTCTCAATACCTTCATAACTCTTAAGCCCCCCTGCAGCAATAAGGGGAACGTCATTCCCGCTTTTTTCCATCCAATCTTCAACTTCAGTGATTAGTCTAGCAACGTCATATTTTTCTATGAAATCCGGTTCTTGTGTGGTTTCATAGTGCCATCCAAGGTGCCCTCCTGCCTTAGACCCCTCAACATATATTAAGTCAGGCTTACAATGATGATTGCTTTCCCAGCGGTTACAAATTATTTTTGCAGCTCTTGCTGAGGATACTATCGGGACTAAGCTGATATTGTGGTTTTTCCCCGCATATTTTTCAACCAGCTTGGGCAGATCCAGCGGGAGCCCTGCACCAGAGATAATGACATTAGCACCCCCGTTGACAGCGCCCCTTACTGACTCTTCGTAGTCACGCTCTAAGGCACACATTATGTTGATTCCAACAGCAGCCTGTTCTCCTGTAGCCCCTTCTATTTTTTCCCGGGTGTACTTTAGTTCCAGTTCTACGGCTTCAGCAATACCCATCCTGCCGGCATTGTCAAGCTTTACAGAAATACCTTCATCCTTAAACCATTCCGAATTCGGCGTTATAACGTCCATCGCTACAGATGACCTTACAGCAACTCCCCCTGCTATTCCCACAGCTACTGCCAGTTCCATGTTTGAGATGTCCGCGCCCATACCACCCAGAAAAAGCGGCAATTTAGGGTTATCTACGCCTTTCAGTTCCAGTTTCCTTTCTAATGATGACATTTTCTGATAAGAATAGGCTCCAACCTTTTTGAAATAAAAATCACCAGCTTA
>JAFGRH010000012.1 GCA_016935265.1 Candidatus Woesearchaeota archaeon
CCCTATCTGCGTCTCAAAGGATTCGCGCTGCGCGCCGTTTATGTGCGCGCTTACAGTAATATACATAGGTGCAGAATATGTGAGCTTTCTCAGCCTTGCTTCCATCGGGTAAATCTTCCTCTTCGAGCCGTCAGCCTCGGTAATCTCCGGCTTTGTTATTCTTATGTTGTCAAACCTTATCTTGAACTCGTCAACGTTCGGCGGTATTATTGTGGGCTCAACATCCCTGTTTTCCTCGATTATCCTGTTTATCTCGTTCTCTACGAAGTTGTTAAAAGACTCAATGTCAGACTTGACGAATGAGTGCTCGCTGAAGAAGCTCTTCAGCACTGTTTCGTATTCAGGCATTGAGCACCACCCTGTAGAACACCGATGTTTTTGCCGTGGAGCTGTTGCGGACTATCTTAATTACGTCGCCCAGCTTTACGTTAAGGTCTGAAATTGCAGCGTCATTTTTTGATATGCCCGGAAGAGAATCAGCTTCGATTTTGTATTTTTTGAAAAGCTCGTTTTTCTCTTTCTCACTAAGCTTTGTGTGCTTAGGGACGAGCGCGTGTTTCTTCACTTCTACCTGAGTCATTTTCTTTTTGATTGCAAGTGGGCCGGACGGGACTTTCTGGCGGCAAATTCGCTTAGGCGCCGTTTTTTTTTGCGCAATGGCCTTCTTTGGCAGGCCAATCATCTTGTGGAATTCGCTACCTTTCGAACCCGCGACAACCAGATTAAAAGTCTGGTGCGCTTCCAGGCTGCGCCACCGGCCCATGAGCGTTATCCGCGTTTTATTATAAACGCCCTGGCCGGGACTTCCAGCGATGCAAACCATTGTTGAGCTTGCCACCTTTTGAACCCGGGTCGAAGCCGTTCTGCACTCCCTTTTGCAAAATTATGAGCATTTTGTAAAGGTCTACGACAGGGCTTCATGATAAGCCGGACTACACTACCAGGGCATTCTGGCTAAATAGCTCTACCAACCTTTCTTTTCGCCTAAAAACCCCTATTTGGTCTCGAAACAGCCATAGAAAGATTGCCAAGCCAGCTCAGCCATAACAAGGAGGATATAGAGCTTATTTATAAATCTATCGGATTTTCACAGTTAAAATTAAATACGAGTCATCAGTAGTGCTTTAACATGGCTCTTACTCAGGGAATCCTTCTGGGGCTTCTGGCTATGGCTGGCTGGGGCTTTGCAGACTTCTTCGCAAAGCTCCTCGTCCCGAAAATCGGTGTAAGAAGGACTGTTTTTTGGGAGCTTTCAATTCTTTCCTTCATCGTTCTGCCTTTCCTGCTGTATTCAGGCGTGCCTGAGGTAACTCCAGGCTCGCTGCTGATATTCCTCATTGTCCTGATAACACAGCTCTCAGGGCTTCTCCTCTTTTACAAAGGGCTTGATGTAGGAAAAGTCTCCATCGTTTCCCCCATATCATCAGCTTATCCATTAATAGCAGTTTTTGCGGGCATATTCCTGCTGGGCGAGGCGCTTTCAACGCTTCACTCAGTTGGCATAATACTAATTATTCTCGGGACAGTTCTTGTCTCGGCAAAAATTTCCGAGCTTGTCAAGCTTAAGAAAAGCTCACTTTCCGCAGGCGCTTCTTACGGCCTGCTCGCAATGTTCAGCTGGGGCATAATGATGGTTGCGCTTAAGTACCTCGTGGAGCTATGGGGCATTTTTCTGCCTACGTTCTCCTTCGCTGTTTCCTCTGCTCTTATGATACTGCTCTATTCAGGCTCTTTCGGGAAGGGCTTATCCTTCAGCAGAAAGTATGCTTACCTTTTGCTGCTCTTAACAGCATTTGACGCGCTCGGCTTTCTTTCATTTAATGCAGGATTATTGTCAGGGCTGCTCTCAATCGTGGCGCCTGTATCAGCTTCTTTCCCTTTCGTAACAGTCACCCTCGCGGCATTCTTCCTTCGTGAGAGGCTGGCAGGCATTCAGTACGCAGGCATAGCAGGCATACTGACCGGCCTTGTTCTGCTGTCATTAAATATATAAATCCTGCATCACAGCCCATAAGCCATGCTCCTCATAGACGTACACTGCCACCTTGAGCTGTTCAAGGAAGAAGTATCAAAAGTAGTTGAGCGCGCAGAAAATGCGGGCGTCAGGGTAATAATAACCAGCGGCATGGACTCCGCTACCAACAGGAAAGCCCTTTCTCTCAGCAGGAAATTCAAGATAGTTAAGCCATCTCTTGGCATCTACCCTACTGACAAGCTCTCCTATCCTGAGATTGAAGCTGAGCTTAAATTCATCTCAGGCAAAAAGGACAAGATAGTTGCCGTCGGAGAGATTGGGCTTGACTACACCCTTCCTGACAAGAAGAAGCAGCAGGACCTCTTTGAGAGCCAGCTATTCCTCGCAGAGAAGGTTGGCAAGCCTGTAATAGTGCATTCCCGCGAGGCAGAGGCTGACGTCATAAAGATGCTTAAGGGTCATTCTTGCAAGGCTGTCCTCCACGCCTTTCACGGCAGCGTAAAGCTGGTCAGGGAAGCGGCTGAGAGCGGAATTTTCTTCTCAATACCTTCCAACATAGGGCGGAGCGAGCAGTTCCAGCGCATAGTGAAGGAAGTTCCCTTATCCCATCTGCTTACTGAGACAGATGCCCCTTTCCTAGCTCCGGAGAAAGGGCAGAGGAGCGAGCCTGCTTTTGTAGCGCAGACTGTTAAGAAGATTGCTGAGATAAAGGGCCTTGATGAAATTGAAGCTGCAAATATCATATATTCTAACTACCAGAACCTCTTCTCGTAAACCGAAATATTTATAAACTAATTTGAGCAGGAATGAGTTTATGGCAGAGCCATCTACATTCAGAGGCACGCTTGACTTCTTTGGAGAACTTGGGATTTTTGATGTGGTGCTGCCTTTCCTGCTTGTCTTCACGATAGTGTTCGCCATACTTGAGAAGACTCGCGTTTTCGGAACTGAGAAAGTAGGCACTGAGGAGATGACCAAGAAGAACCTCAATGCCATAACAGCTTTCGTAATAGCATTCTTCACTATTGCCTCATCAAGGATAGTTGCGATAATAACCGACGTTTCGGCAAATGTCGTTATCCTCCTTCTTGCTTCAGTCTTCTTCCTCCTGCTTGTAGGCTCATTTTACCAGCAGAAGACAGAGGGCTTTTTCCTTGAAGGAGGGGTGAGGACCCTTTTTGTTGTGATAATGTTCATAGGCCTTCTCTTGATATTCCTGAACGCCATAAAGAGCGGTGACAAGAGCTGGCTCATGTGGATACTGCACTGGCTTGGAAACATTGCAACTGAACGGGGAGTTGCTGCCGTTGTGCTGCTCATATTCGTTGTTCTCGTTATTGTTTGGATTACGAGAACCCCAAAACCCGAAAAAAAATCTTAATAATCTAAGAGGTGAAACCAAATGGCTGATTTCGGAAATTTGTTTATGTGGATGAACAGTTATGGGCTTATTGATGCCCTGCTGCCGTTTCTGCTGATATTTGTGATCGTTTTTGCGACACTGCAGAAAACGAAGATAATAGGTACAGGCGAGAAGAAGTTTAACGTGATAGTTGCCTTGATTCTCGCATTCCTCGTGGTGCTTCCGCACCTTACAGGAACTTATCCGCCAAACGGAGACATAGTCGTAATAATAAACAACGCCCTGCCTAACATATCGCTGGTAATGGTGGCAATCCTTACGCTATTGCTGCTGATAGGCGTGTTCGCTCCAGTCGACATATCAAGCGGCGTCATCGGAGGAATGCTCGTGATTGTCAGCCTGATAGCTGTTGTGTTCTTCTTCGGGCAGGCAGCAGGGCTCTGGGGCACAACCCTGCCGAACTGGCTTGGCTTTTTGGCAGACCCTGACACGCAGGCAGTGATAATAATACTTGCTGTCTTCGGTCTGGTGCTCTGGTTCATAACCAGGGAGGAAGGCACAACAAAAGTCGGCGGCGGTCTCGGTGGGTTCTTTAAGGGACTCATAAACGACGTAAAACGCTAAGGGCTAAAGGCAAATGGCCACGTTCCTTGACACAGTACTACTTGAAAAATTGTCAGTAGTATTCACGTGGCTTGTTGTCTTTGTCGTTGCTTTTGGCGTAGCCGAAGTAACAAACATCCTTAAGAACCGCACACTGAATGCAATCTTCGCAATAAGCATTGCATTCCTTGTCGGCTTTTCACAGCCCGTAACATCGGTCATTGCAGGATTCGCCCCGTGGGCTGTGATTATTGGTTTTTTCTTTCTTTTCCTTCTTTTGCTTGGCAATTTCCTCGGCTTCCCGACCAGCGGGGCAGGAAGCATCATAGAGGTGATGGGCGGAAAAGGCGCTATATGGTGGGTTTTAGTCCCTCTTTTCATAGCATTTGCATTTACATTGAGCGGCGCATTCGGCCAGCAGCTTCTTGAGGAAAGGACAGGCCCGCAGGACACGACCACAGCAGTTGACGGGGGCAGCGTGGCATCATCAGAGCACGAGGAGTCCGTCATAGTAACCCTGACAAACCCAAAAGTCCTTGGCCTTATGCTTGTCTTCATAATAGGCCTTTTCACTATTCTTTTCCTTACAGGCGCCCCGCCAATACCAAAGTAAAGATATCCGGATTCCTTCTCTTTGCTGCCCCGGTCAAGCTTAGCTTGACCTGCTTTCTCTTCCCCTTATCTTCGTAGGGGAGAGAAAGTAGCCCCTGCGAAGCAAAGGGCGGGGCAGCATAAGTAAGACTTCAGCCCTCAATAATAAAGAATTATTTTGTCTGCTGCTTCTTTGCCTTCATTCCTTTTGTTATCCTTGAAAGCTCATTAACATTTGTAGAAAGCGTTGGCAGTATCTTTGTGAAGACCTGCTCCATTGCCTTTAAGTTCGTCCCAACCTGCCCTATGTTCTTGTCGTATCCGTCCATCCTGTCAAACAAAGCCTTGTAAAGCTTTTCAAATTCCTTCTTAAGGGCATCGTTCTGCTCCTCAAGAGAAACTATCTTTGACTCGATAACATTCTTCCACTCGACAATCTTGTTCACATTCTTGATTAGGTCCTGCCACTTCTCGTCAATTATCGACTCTGCAATCTCCTCTATCCTGTCCTCAGTCGCCTCATCATACTGCGGGGGAGGGGAACTCTGAAACTGCTGTACCTGCTCCTGCGGCGCTGCGTAAGGGTCCTGTATTACGTCGTTTGAGCTGAATCTTGTCGCCGGCTCAACGTTTGCGCCCTCTATTGCGGGCGGCTCAATCGCTGCCGCAGACTTCATGTCAGCCTGGTTCATCGCGTCAAATATCTGGTGAGTCTTATACCCGCTCCTCTGGAGCGACTGGACTATCTGATTGTTAGAAAGGCCCTGTTGCCTTAACCTTAGAACTTCCTGCGTCGGAGTATTGTCCTGCGGCGGTTCGGGCGTAAAAGCCTCTTTTTTCTTTCCCATACCAAACCCTACCATGCAAGAGTTCTAGTTGCTGATGTTGTTTTTAAAACTTTTGTTTATGCGGTGCTGTTTCCTCGACTTCTTGGCGCCTTAGCTTCGTTCAGGTTTGTCGGAAATGCGTAGCATTTCTGAGCATCATCAGAACGCTTTGCGTTCTGAGAGTTTCTTCCTCCCCTTAACTTTCTTAGGAGAGAAGAGACAAGTCAACAGGACCGCCAAGAAAGTGGAAAACTTCAACTATCCTTTTTATCTTCGAGAATTCTCCTGACAATGCCCTCAATCTCATCCTGCGTAACGAATCTCATCGGCTCCCAGAAGCTCATGTACTTCTTAAGGACCTCAACGTCCTCAACCTTTGCGCTTTCCCTCAGCTCCTTTATGAGCATCCTTATCTTTTCCTTAAGCTCCTCAATCTCATTCTTTGTCTCGAGGAGGTCTGAGCCGAAAACCTTTATGTCAGAATTCATCTTGCGGTCGCTTGCGAGCATGTTCTGCTCGTTAACCTGAAGCCTTCTCTCAAGGTTTGAGTACCTCTCTTCAAGATTCCTCAGCCGCCTGATTATCTCCCCAAACTGGTCAGCCGGCTGCGGCATAGGAGCTTCCCTTCTTCCGAACAAACCTCCGCGCTGCTGCCCTTCCATTGAAGTTTTCATTTCAAAACAACTATATAAAACTATTTAAATAAGGTTGCCCATTTCAGCCTTATGCCTGTAAAAAGTGGTGATTGCGTAAGCTATGATATAGTCCGCGAGGGCGAAGACACTGTTCTGAGGGCAGATTACGAGTCCTGCCCCTTCTTTCCCTCGCTTGAGGAAAGCGAGATATGCATGTCAAGGACCGCGGACAAGCTCGTTGAGAATCCCGGAATTACAAAAATAGTTTTCTTCCAGAAGCGTGACTATGAGTACGACTATGACCAGACAAGGCTTCTAACTGAGATAGCAAGGCTCCACAACAGGCTCCTGAAGCAGAAGGAACTCTTTGATGTAAGGGCGCTCGGACTTGACATGCCCCACACCCGCTTAGCTGAGCGCCGCTATACGGAAATAAGGGACATCCTTTACAACCGCCTTAAGGCAGACCCTATTGCAACTTATGTATACCTGAAAAGGATACTGAGAAGGGAAAAAATAAACCTCGCGAAAGCCATTGAGGAGCAGGTAGCAGCTTACGAGCAGCGGTACGTCTCGCTCATAGAGTCGCTCTTGAATCTCCTTGAGAAAACAAGGATGATAGCGCTTGCCCAGCCCCACCTTGCAGGCTACAGACTGGGGGACAGGGGCATATACAGGCTTATCTTCAACCCTTTCACAAAGCCTGACTTCATGTACGCAAAGCTTATGGCTGCATTTCCTTCTGACGGTGAGGAAATAGACGCCTACAAAGTCGGCGATAACGAAATAACAATCTTCAGGGTCCCGAAGAGCATTCGCCCCCTTTACCACCTTACACCTCCTGAGTTTACCCTTTCGGAGGACAAGTACGAGCTGCTTGATGTTGCCCGCCGCATCCTTTCAGAGCACAAGCCAGAGCGCTCTGAATTTGTCGATCCGCAAAGGATGAGAAGCGTTTTCTTTAACCTCGGCTCAGACCTTCTTGAGGAGCTCGCAACAACAAAAGGGGTAAACCTCAGAGGCAGGGATGTTGAAAAGCTTGCGAACATACTTGTAAGATACACTGTCGGCTTTGGCCTTGTTGAGGTTCTGCTTCAGGATGAAAGAGTTCAGGACATTACAATAAACAGCCCTGCAGGCAGGCTGCCAATGTTTATAGTTCACAGGGATTATGATGACTGCGCAACCAACATAATACCCACAATATCAGAAGGCGAGTCCTGGGCCACAAAGCTCAGGTTCATTTCAGGGCGCCCGTTGGACGAGGCAAACCCGATTCTCGACACAGATTTAACTCTTCCAGGGGCAAGGGCAAGAGTGGCAGTTGTTTCCTCCCCTCTTAACCCCACAGGGCTGGCTTTCGCATTCAGAAGGCACCGTGACAAGCCCTGGACACTTCCGCTTTTCATAAGCAACCGCATGCTCTCCCCGCTTGCGGGCGGAGTTCTAAGCTTTTTGATAGACGGCTCAAGGACATTCCTCGTTGCCGGAACCCGCTCCGCAGGAAAGACCAGCCTGCTCGGCAGCGTAATGACAGAGATAATGCGCAAGTACAGGATAATAACGATAGAGGACACGCTTGAGCTTCCAAGCGACGCCTTAAGGGGGCTTAACTACAACATCCAGCAGATGAAAGTTGCCAGCGCAATGACCTCCGGAACAATAGAAGTCTCGGCAGAGGAGGGAATCCGCACAACCTTAAGGCTTGGCGACTCCTGCCTCTTTGTTGGAGAAGTCAGGAGCACTGAAGCCCGCGCTTTGTACGAGGCAATGCGTGTTGGAGCCTTGGCAAACGTAGTTGCAGGGACAATCCACGGCGACTCGCCGTACGGCGTTTACGACAGGGTTGTCAATGACTTAAACGTCCCGAAAACTTCTTTCAAGGCAACGGACATCATAATGGTGGCTAATCCTGTCAGGAGCGCTGACGGCCTTCACAGGTGGAGACGCGTAACCCAGATAACAGAAGTTGGAAAGTACTGGGAGAACGACCCCCTGCTTGAGAAGGGGTTCACGGACCTTTTCAAGTACGATTCAAGGTCTGACATGCTTGAGCCTACGCTTGACCTTACAAACGGGGAAAGCGATGTAATAAAGGCAATCGCAGCCAACGTTAAGGAGTGGGCAGGCAACTGGGATGCTGTCTGGGATAACATACAGCTGCGCGCAAAAATAAAGGGCGCTATTGTCGATACCGCAAAAAAGGCAAAGATGCCTTCCCTTCTGGAGGCTGATTTCGTTGTGGAGGCAAACGACGAGTTCCACAGGGTAAGCGAGAGGATAAAAGATGAGGTAGGGGCTTTTGACAACAAGAGAATCTTTTTCGAGTGGAACGACTGGATGAAGAAGAGCATAAAGAAGCTTAGCATGAAATGAAGGAGCTTACAAAAGAGGAAAGGGAACTCCTGACAAAGTACAGGGAAAAGCTTGCCAAAGAGTTTGGCATGAGAAAGATAGAGGAAGCGCCCTCCCCATCATCGCCAATTCGCTCTGTAAATTACCTCGATTTCAAGAGGGAGAACCTGCCCAAGCACCTCTCCATTTACGAGAAGCTTTGCAACTTCAGCGGGCGCATAGTAAAGGTAAACCCCGACAAGAAATCAGAGGAAAAGCTGAGGCAGGCTATCGAGCTCTGCCACCTCGAAACAACCCCCGGCGCGGCATTCAGCCTGAGCCTTCTTGTTTTCATAGCAATATTCGTTGTATTCGGCTTGGTCGGCTTCCTTTTTTCAGGCTCTATAATGTTCTTTGTTTACTCCCTTGTGCTCGGCCTTGTCATACTCCTCGTCGTGCTAAAAGTGCCGGAGCTGCTTGGCAACAACTGGCGATTAAAAGCCTCAAACCAGATGGTGCAGTGCATTTTTTACCTGGTTACGTACATGAGGCACACCTCAAACCTTGAGCTTGCAGTAAGGTTCGCATCAGAACATCTCTCTCCCCCGCTCTCCCTTGACCTTAAGAAAGTCCTCTGGGATGTTGAGACAGCAAAATACGAAACAGTTCAGGAATCGCTGGACACTTACCTGAAAAGGTGGAACGACTACAACCCTGAATTCACAGAGTCAGTCCACCTTATTGAGGGCTCGCTCTACGAATCCTCAGAGCAGAGAAGGCTTTCCATGATAGACAAGTCCCTTGACGTAATGCTTCAGGAAACATACGAAAAGATGCTGCGCTATACCCACGACCTTAAGGGTCCCATCACCATGCTCTACATGATGGGCATAATCCTCCCGATTTTGGGATTGGTAATCCTTCCTTTGGTTGCGAGCTTCATGACAACAGACTCATCCCCTATGAAAGTAGCGCTCGTCATAGCTCTTCTTTACAACATCGCTCTGCCTGCAGGAATATTCTACATGGCAAGGATGGTGCTTTCAAAAAGGCCCACTGGCTACGGCGAGACAGACCTTTCGGAACAGCCCTCAATGAAAAAGCTGAGGAACCTCATCCTGCATTTCGGGAAAAAAGAAGTAAGAGTAAGCCCGCTGCTCGTAAGCATTACGCTCGGCACTGCATTTCTCCTCATTGGCTTAAC
>JAFGRH010000013.1 GCA_016935265.1 Candidatus Woesearchaeota archaeon
GACCTTGTTGATAAAGCCGTCTTTTATGAAAATAACAGTGTCAATGACCTGCGGGATTACGCCGAGCTCTATCCTGCCGACAAACCTCTGTATTGCGTCTATCGGGTTTGTTGCGTGGACAACTCCAGCAAGACCAATTCCTGCCAATCTTAAGTCTGCAAACAGCCTGAAGTCGTCTGTGTTTCTCATCTCATCAAATATCGTGTAGTCCGGTCTCGAAAGCAGAAGTATGTCGTGTATTTCCTGCGCATCGCCGTGCGAGATTGCGTACTGGGTGACGCTTTCAGGCAGAACCAAGTCGCGCGGAGCTTCAACCGTCTTGACAATCTTTCCGCTTGAGGCGTAGAACTCTGCAAGCGCCTGCGAGAACGTCGACTTCCCCATCCCCGGCGAGCCCGCTATCAGTATCCCCTCTGCCTGTTTTGCTATCCTTTCCTTAAGCTTCTCTGAGAGCTTGTAGTCATCAAGCGTCAGCCTCCTTACAGGCCTTACTGCGGTTATTTCCCAGCCGTCTGATAATGGCGGCCTTGTTATGACAATCCTGTAGTTGCCAAGCTGGACTATTGTTGAGCCCTGCCGCTCTATCTCAACAAATCCATCCCTCCTTATGCTTGCCTCTTCTAATATTTCCATGGCTATCTTTTCTACTTCTTCCCTCTTCAGGGCCTGCTCTGTTATCTTCACGAAATCCCACTTTCCCGGGAAGCCCTTCTTTGCGAAGGGAGTTACGTTTTCCCTAAGATGCACGCTCATGGTTGAGCTGTCGAAGAAGGTCTCCAGCCGTATCTTCTTTGAGATTGTCTGGACTTTTACGAATATTGTCTTGATGTTTTTTGCCTGCGCAACCAAAGCCTGCACTTTGTCTGCAGTGAAAAGCGTTCCGTCCTGCTCGAACGCTAATTCGCGAATCATACTGTCAATCTCGCCAAGCCTTGCGTTCCTTATTTCTGCAGCGCGGGGCCTTACTCCTGAGAACTCAAGATTGAAGCCGAGCTTTGCAGACAGGAGCTTAAGCTTTTCTATTTCTTCTAAGCCCAAAAACCCGATGCTCCTGTTGGTGTTTGCCTGGTGCTCAAGCTCTGCTATTACGGCTTCATGGACTATCACTGATTGGGCGACTATCTCCTTGCTGGAAAGGCGCTTGCTTACCAGCCCCTCTATTATTACAGAAGTGTCAGGAACAAGCTTCTCAACCTGCTCTGATTTCTTAGCCATACTCCTAGAATTAGATGGGATATTTATAAAGGTTTCTTAGCGGCTGTTCAATCCGTAAAAAAGCTGCAAGCTAAGGTAACGTTCCTGCGGAGGATTGGCATCGAGGTCAATAAAAAGAGGTTCCTGCCACTTTCCAAGGCTCAGCTTGCCGTCCTTTACTTCCAGCCTTAAGTCCCTTGGCTTGAAATAAGCAACGAGATGAGCCCAGCCGTTATGGCGCTCAGCTTCACCATCATCCCTTAACTCTGTCCTTGCATTAAAATCGTCGTGCCTGAAGTAGCCTAGAGGATTTTCCCTGATTAAGCGCCATGCAATGTCCTCAAAAAGCCTTTCCTCAGGCTCATTAACAGCCAGTAGGGTTGTTGTGTGCCGGTCGTAAACCTCAACAAAACCCGAAACAGGCCCAAGACCATAACCGGCAATTCTGCTGTTAATCTGGTCGGTGAGCCTTACCACCCTTATCCTTCTGAGCGCATCAAGCTCTGAATGCAAAGGCTCCCTGCCGAGAACCTTTTCAATTCCGTCGGTAGAAATTTCCTGCCCGGCGGAAACGTTCAATACTAACGGCTCGCTGTCGGATAAAACTGAAAGGGGAAAACCTGTGCTCATTCTCACTCAAACTCCTTCAGGAACTTTATCAGCTCGTTTGCTGACTCAAACTCCATAAACTCTTTTTTAGTCAGTGCAGGCAGGTGCTTCGGCTTCTTCTTTTTGAAGATAACCAGATTGTCCGCGTTAATCATCTGCGTCAATGGCTGAAGGTGCGGATTTGCCTTGTCTCCTATCTCTGTGAATATTATCTCCCTCTCCTTCTTTGCGACAATGTCGAAAGGCGCCTTTTTTGTCTCAGCTGCCTCAAATCCCAATGTCCCGTACTTCTTTACTATCGAAGAGCCGCTTTTCTGGGGCTCTGGCTTGCCCTCTGAGAAGATGTCTATCTTTCTGAAGACAACAGGGCCGAAAATGTTATGTAAGACTCGCGCCTTGTTCACTGAGATGTCAGAGCCTTCCTCATACCTCATCACCATTCTCTTTGATACGCCTATCCTTCTTGAGATTGCGCCCAGAGAGTAGCCCTGTTCTTCTATCTTCTCCTTAAGCTTCTCTCCGGCAACTGCTGCTGTCAGCCCTGCCTTTGTGCTCATGACGAAGGGCATCTTATTTGCGAGGCAGTTCTGGAAAGTGGATTTATTCAGCGTAAAGACGCCAAACCTTGAGTAGACAACATTGTCCTCAAGCTTGTTCCCTGCCTTTTCAGCAAGAACAACAGGAGAAGCTGAGATGTAGCTGCTGATTCTCTTCATCTGCTCTGCGTATTCCTCTGTGATTGAGTTTGCGTCCTCCAGTACTTTTATGAGAATTATCTGACTGCCCCTTCTGGCAACTACGTCAAAGCACGTCCTAGTGAGGGTTTTTACTGTGAACCCTTCCCTCAGAAGCATGATTCCAATCTCTTCCAGCAGTCCCTTTTTCATAGGGGGAAGGTGTTCAAATGCGTATAAAAGCGTTGCGGATTCCTGCAAACCTTTATTAACCCCTCCAGACACTCTTTTCTGCATGAAAAGGATAGCTGTAATTGACAAGGAGAAATGCAACCCGGAAGGGTGCGGGGGGTTCCTTTGCATTAGGGTGAGCCCTGGCAACCGAATGGGCAAGGAAGTTTTCGTTGAGGGAACTGACGGAAAAGCCCAGGTTAATGAGGAGGAGTGCACTGATGCAGAGTCAATTACTGCCAAAAAGTGCCCTTTCAACGCTATCCACATGGTGAAGCTGCCTGAGAAGCTCACTTCAAGACCAATACACCGCTACGGAAAGGACGGCTTTGTGCTTTACAGCCTGCCCGTTCCTGTTTTCGGCAAGGTTGTCGGCGTTCTGGGAGTTAACGGCGTGGGAAAGAGCACTGCGATAAAAGTCCTTGCTGGCGTTCTCAAGCCGAACATTGGAAAGCAGGATTCTGCAAGCAACATAGACGAAATAATAAGCATGTTCAAGGGCACAGAAGCTCAGGACTTCTTTGAAAAAGTAAAGAAGGGCAAGATTAAAGTTGCTTACAAGCCGCAGGCAGTTGATTTGATACCAAAGCAGGCAAAAGGGAAAGTGAGGGACTTGCTCGAGAATGTTGGCGAAAAGAGAAAAGTTGAAGCAATTGGGAAGAAGCTCGATATTGATAAAATACTCGACAGCAGGATAACAGAGGTATCAGGCGGGGAGCTGCAGCGCGTTGCCATAGCAGCAACTGTTCTGAAAGAGGCGAACGTCTACATCTTTGACGAGCCAACTTCATATCTTGACATAAAGCAGCGCATAAAGGTAAGCAAGTTCATAAAAGAGCTTGCAAATGAAAAGACTGCTGTGCTTGTTGTTGAGCACGACCTTATAATATTGGACCACATAACTGATGACGTGCACATAATGTACGGCGAGGCAGGGGGATACGGCATAGTCAGCCTCCCGAAGCCGACAAGGGCTGCAATAAACACTTACCTCTCCGGCTTTCTCAGGGAAGACAACATGAAGTTCCGCGATCACGAAATAAAGTTCGCGGCAAGGCCGCCGCAGAAGGGAGGCAAGCCTGTCCAGCTTTTATCGTGGCACAGTGTTAAGAAGAAGCTTGGCAAGTTCACTCTTGAAACAGGAGAGGGGGAAATAGCAAGGAAGCAGGTTGTCGGCGTTCTTGGAGAGAACGGCATAGGAAAGACAACTTTCGCAAAGATTCTTGCCGGAGTCCTTAAGCAGGACAGCGGGGAGATAAGCAGCAACATTAAGGTTGCTTACAAGCCGCAGTACTTAAGCTCGGACTCTGATGAGCTGGTAATGTCTTTCCTCGGCAAGGCTGTTGAGAAGTACAAGGTCCATTTAATACGGCCGCTTGACATCGAGCCATTGCTCCTGAGGAAGCTGAACGCCCTCTCAGGCGGCGAGCTGCAAAGAGTTTCCATAGCGAAGTGCCTATCTGAAGAGGCAGACCTCTACCTGCTTGACGAGCCATCTGCCTACCTTGACGTTGAGCAGCGCCTTAACGTATCAAGAATAATAAGGGAGAGGATGGAGCAGCTAGGCAAGACAGCCTTTGTTGTTGACCACGACCTTCTCTTCATTGATTACCTCTCTGATAACCTTACAATCTTCAGCGGCGAGCCCGCAGTCAGCGGCGTTGTGAACGGCCCCTTCCCGATGGAGGAAGGCATGAACCGCTTCCTCTCAGACCTGAACATAACGCTGAGAAGAGATAAAGACAGCTTAAGACCCCGGATTAACAAGGAAGACTCTCAGATGGACAAGAAGCAGAAGGGCGAGGGGAAGCTGTACTACGGGTGAGCCGGCACTTTCTTTAGGTTTCTGAGGTCAACCCTTGCCAAAGATTCTTTCGGCATTCTTTTGCTTACCTGAAGCAGCTCAATGCCCAAAAGCTCTCCTTTCTTATCGTAGTCCATAATTGTACGGTCATCAATTACTTTGTTGTGGCCAAATTCGCCCTCTCGCAAGTAGATGTACATTGCATCAGCGTCTTCATCGTAATCGATTCTCATTCTACATCCAGTAAAAGGTTATTATCTTTATAAAGTTTGCTTCCTTCTCATAAACAACTTCAACTTTTCCTCTTCCTAAATCAATAAGCACGTAATAAAATCCTTCCTTTTTTGATACTTTTACAGGATTTTTAAGGCCCTCAATTATTTCAATTTTCAAAATTCCTCTGTTATGAAGCCGTTCTTCGGCATGCCAAGTAAACTCATACTCCATCTTACTCCCTTTTCCCGCTAATAGCTGCATAGGCAGCCAAGCCAACACCGACGATTGAAGCGCTTATAACAGGCCCTATCACTTTCTTCATTCCCTTTTCTTCTTCCTCAACAAGTAGCTCCGCGCCGATTGCCACGGCGGTGTTCAGGGCTATTCCGCCCGCGCCGTTTTTTGCCAGTATGCTTACTTTCGAGCTTTGGCTTTTCTCTGGGATTTTGGCGGTAGCGGTTATTTTCCTGCTGCCTCCCGCATCTATAAGGAAGCGGCTCTCAGAAAAAGAAAAAATCTCGTCAGCAGATATGGAAAAGAAAATCTCGCTGTCAGAAGGATTGTAGATTGTGAACTGCCTCTGGATAAGCTCTCCTTCTGAGCCTGAATAAGTTAATTTGTCAGGGGAAACTCCTATTCCTACAGCAGCTGCAGAATCTGCAAGCATTAAAAACAAAAAAATTAGTGCCCATTTCATGAATTCACCGCTTTTATGTAGACGCTGCCTGAATAGTTGCCTGGAACCGTGCTGAGCGGAACTGCTAGCCTGAAAGTAAGGGGCTTTTTGCTGTCAGCTGTAATGTCAACGTCCTTTAGTGAAGCCTGGGAAGTGACTATTCCGATTTCATAAGCACCTATTTCGTACGCAAGATTCTTAATATCAATTACCTGGCTGCCGTAAGTGAGATTAGTTCCCCACAATTCAATGTCTGCAATGCTGTTTCCTATGTTCCAGATTGTTGCGTTGTCAGTAGCCATGTCATCATCGCCAAGAATCGCTGCTGAACTGCCTGGCATGGCTGCAAATTCGAGATTTGAGGAGTCAATTTCAATGGCAAGCAGGGAAAGGTACTCGAAGTCAGCAGAAAGCTCGGCTGAGAAGCCGTCATTATCTTCTGCAACAACAAGTATTGAATAGTTGCCAGCCGCTTTGAAGCAGGAAATGTTTATTTCGGCTTCGTAGACTGCTGTGTTTGAGGTTAGTTCTTCTTTCAGCTCCATCTCGTAATTCTTGGAATCAAAAATAGCGCGCACATACTCGATATCCCCGTTTCCATTTGGGTCTGAGACGTGCGCGGTGATTGTTATAGTCTTGTTTTGTTTCGGGACAGGTGATATTTGCACTCCTTCTGTTGTCTCATCATCATCCGGAGATATTCCAATGCTAGAAACAAATGGTGTTGCGCCTGTAACTATTGCAGTTATTCTTATTTCCGAGCCTGCTGTTTGGGGATTTGATTCGCTGTTGTGGAAATTCGGCTCTGCTTCAATAAAATCAGCGCTGTTATCATCATTGTCTTCTATCCTTCTGAGAGCAAAGCCCTCCTCTGCTCCTTCATGCGGCGTTCCCTCAAAGAGACCTGCCTCTATGTTGAGGGGGTTGCCCCAGCCAACCGCATCAACGAAATGGGTGGTATTTGAAACTGCTACTCCTGCGTCAGTGTTGGCCAGGGTCAGCGCTTCCTCAAGATCAGCCAAAGGCCAGGAAGCGTCATCGCGCAGCGTGCTCCAGCCAGCATCAGCAACCAAGTAATACTGCTGCGGCTGCAGGATTGTCCCGTCAGGTATTGTTGCGTCAGAAGCTGATGTCTCTGTTGAGATGAGCCATCCGCTTATGTCAATTGAATAGGAAGTGGGGTTGTGAAGCTCAACAGCCTCGCTCCCAGAATCTGTTAATGGGTCATACAGGACCTGCGATATGATAACGTTGTCAGCAGCTGCGGTCTCTATGGCAAGCAGACACAGAATTAATAGGATTGCTTTTTTCATGCAGAAAATTGAAGATAGCTTATTAATAGCCCTTGCCCCAAAAAAAGCTCAGGATTTGCGGGGAAAGAGGATTTATTAAATGCAATGCCGCAAAAACTTTTGCAATTAGCTGATTTTGAAGGGGAAATTCCGGTTTTTCCGGC